>NZ_JASVEJ010000014.1:0-56700 GCF_030285425.1 Geitlerinema calcuttense NRMC-F 0142
GGTTGGTGGGGGTGGAGGTGTCGGAGGGGTTGGTGGGGTTGGCGGTAAACTGGTAGTCAGAATTTGAATATTGCTCTGAAAATAGCTTTCTAGGAAAGAGGCTAAAGGAAGAATTGCATTTTCTGGGCTAGTGGCGATCGCGCCTGCGGTACCATTGAGTTGAGGATCGCCAACCGTAAACGGAATTTGTCTTTCTCCGCCCCCATGTTCGATGCGAATATTTCCCCCAGTGTCGCCACCTGCGGTTGAGAGGCTGACATTAAAGCCATTTCGATCTAAAAACGTCCCTGAAGCCCGCAACAATCCTGGCGTGCTAATTTGAATGCTATTGTTGCCAGTACCCGCGCTGCCACTTTGAGCATTAATTGCAGAAATATCAATATCGCCTAGCGCCCTTAAGGTGACAGCCCCCCCCTGTCCGGTTTGCGAACTAGAATTAATTAAACCGGAAATTTGCAGGCTACCGTTGGTACTTTCAACGAAAATCGATCCGCCATTTCCCACATTAGAGCCACTATTAATATTGTTAATCAGGATATCTCCAGGGGCTGATAAAATAATAGGGCCTCCATTGGCTAACCCATTGGTTGTTCCTGATGTATTCAAATTATTAACGACAATACGACCTGGAGAAGAGGCTTGAATTCCAGGGATAAAGGTGGTATTTCCGGAAGCTTGTTCGGGTGGAAGGTTAGGAACATCGCTAAGGGCTGCAACACCTGCCCGTAAAATGATTGCTTTTTCGGATTGCAATAAAGCACTATCTGGATCGTTACTGGGAACCGCCGCATCGGGTGCTGTAATCGTAATATTGCCGCCTGTAATGCTGCCTTGCGATTCAATTTTTAAGGAAACTCCTGTATAATCGCCAAAGATAACATCGCCATTCGAGCGAATAATGGGATCGAACAGGCTAATAAATTCTCCTCCTTCACCTGTTAAGTTCAGAAGCTCAAAATTTCTCCCTGCTTGAAATTGAGCATCGCCTGAAATAATCCCGCCACTGATTAACCTTAAATTCCCGCCGCTGACAAAGGGAGTTTGTAAATGATTGAGGGCAAGAATATCAATCATTTGGTTGCCTTGAAGGATGAGATTTCCTCCAGCATTCGCCAGAAAAGACCGTTCTAAACTATCGCGAATTTGAATAACTTGATTGGCAAATAAGGTTAAGTCTCCGGTGGTTTGAATGTGACTTTCACTGAGTTTTAACTGGTTGCTAGCCAAGAAATGGGCTGTTTGAGCAGCAACAGAACTGCGAGAAACAATTACATCTCCTCTTTCAATTTGAATACCCGAACCAGTCAGTTGTACTTCCCCATTAGGAGTTAGGCTAAATTCGGTTGCATGGTTGCCCAAATGTCCGCTAGTTAACAGTTGAGGAAGGCTTAAAGGCGCGATTGAATTTGGATCTGAAGGCAGGGGTATTTCTAAACTTAGAATATGGTCTTTTTGACTAATTCTGACGACATTTTCTCCCGGAACCGCAATCAGATTAATTTCTCCTTGGGGCGCAGAAAGGTTCCCGGTACTGACAATAGTACCGCCAATGAAGCTCAAACTTTGTCCGGGGGAAACGGCTAGATTTCCCTGATTAATAATGGTTCCGGTGGGCAATGCGTTAAAATGAAAAGCGGTAGGATTGCCAACCAGATTGGCATAGGAATTAACGCCCGTTGCGGTAAACCCTTGGAGATTACCAAAGCTGATTTGATGCGCCGTTGTTGCGGTAAAAGAACCGGGAACATTCAGTTGAGCATTGGGACCAAAAATCAGCCCTGCGGGATTCATTAAATAGAGATTGGCTGGGCTTCCCGTGACTTGAATTAAGCCATTAATAATAGAAGGATCTCCCCCATTAATTCGCCCTAGAATATTGCGAACGTCTGGGGGGGATAAAAACAGCGCGCTTTGATTGCGATCGAGGTTAAATTGGGTAAAACTATGGAAAAGGTTGCTGCGATCGCTAGAACGCCTCCCTCCGGTAATCTCAAAGCGATCGCCCTGTTGCCGATTAATCGTCCCCGTGCCATCATGGGCTGGAATAATCTGGGCGTAGGCTTGAGGTGAGATTAGACAAGCCACAACGGGTAAAGCCCCGCATTTAGCCGTCTGTTTGGCTAGGCGGTTCCAAAAGTCGCAAGGCGCGAATTGGGATAAAGCCATCCAAAGCGATGCACCCGCAGGAGTCTCAGTATTTTTACGGTAAGCTGATTTCATGCATTCCTGATCTAAATTCAGACGGGAGGGTAGATGTAGATCGATCCTATTGCAGGAATTGAGGGCTGTAACCCCCCAAGTTGATTAATATGTGTTGGGAATTTAAGGAGAAAGTCTAAGCCAGACAAGCATTTGGGGAAATTCCCTGCCAGCGTTCCTTAGAATGAATGTTGAATGAGACTAGAATAGGGACAACTCAAAGGACTTCGTGCTAGAACAGAATCTTAAGTTCGTGACTCCGTAGAAACTCGGAATATGCGTTTGACAGAAAGCTGAAAGCCAAGTTCCATCTTAGGTTAAGCTGACTGTAGAAATACTCAGGGTTAAACTGAAATTCGGGTCTACCAAACACAGGGGATAATCATACCAATGCTGGTTATTACAGGGACGCCGGGGGACGATACTTTAATTGGAACGCTTCAATCAGAAGTGATTTTTGCTAATGCTGGCGATGACTGGATAGAAGGCGTTGGTGGTAATAATATTCTGTATGGCGACCAAGGCAATGACAGCATTTTTGGGGGCTTGGGCGATGATATCCTCTATGGCAATGGTGGAGATGATTGGCTAGAGGGTGGAGAAGGAAACGATATTTTATTTGGCGGACACGGTAATGATACCTTGATTGGCGGTTTGGGTAACAATCGCTTATCGGGCGATGCCGGAAACGACTTATTGCAGAGTTTTAATGGCAGCGATACGCTCACAGGTGGGGTTGGAGATGACACATTTGCGATCGCACCCACTACCGGCGGTTTTACCCTAGAAGAAGCCACGATTATCACCGACTTCCACGAAGGCACCAACGTCATTGAATTAACCAACGGCTTGGACTTCTCGCAACTAAGAATTTTCCAAGGCAGCGGTCAGTACAGTAACGATACCATCATCCAAGACCAAACCAGCGATCGCTTCCTCTTAATTCTCCAAGGCGTAGCTGTAGAAAGCATCGATCGCAACGATTTTATCCCACCGCCCGCCGCTCAACCGGGTAGCTTGCAATTTAGTGCCTCAACCTTCAGAATTAGCGAAGATGGCACCCCCATCGCCGCCGTCACCGTGACTCGCATCGGGGGAAGCCAAGGCGAAGTCAGTGTCGTCCTCACCCTCACCGACGGTAGCGCCACCGCCCCCGATGATTACGACAATACCCCCATTACTGTCACCTTTGCCGATGGCGACAGCACCCCCAAAACCGTCAATATTCCAATTGTGGATGACGATTTAGTTGAAGGCGATGAAACCGTCAACTTATTCTTAAGCAACCCCACCGGAGGTGCAACCCTCGGCAGCAATCAAACCGCTACCCTGATTATCATTGACAACGACTTTCCAGGGGCCCCCACAGGCATCGAACTTTCTAACAATACCCTTGATGAAAATAGTCCAGCGGGGAGTGTCATCGGTCTATTGTCCACCCTTGACCCAGATGTGGGCGATACTCATACCTATACCCTACTCGACGATGCTGACGGGCGATTTACCCTCAATGGCAATCAACTCGTGGTTGCGCCCGGTGCCGTGCTAGACTTTGAAACCACGCCGAGTTTCAATATCGCCATACGGACAACCGACTCCACAGGATTGACCTACGATGAAGTCTTTACCATCGCCCTCAATGACGTAAACGAAGCACCGATCGCGATCAAACTCTCTAATAATACAATTGACGAACAAAGTCCGATCGGTACCCTCATCGGTCTGCTATCCACCCTAGACCCCGATATCGGCGATACGCATACCTATAGCCTACTTGACGATGCCAGCGGACGGTTTGAGATTGAAAATAATCAACTGGTTGTTGCCGATAGCAGTCTTTTAGAAGCTGCCGCCTATCAAATTACCATCCGCAGCACGGATGCAGGCGGCTTATTTTTAGACCGCACCTTTAACATTCAAGTGAATAATGTCAATCAAGCGCCCATTGGGATTGAACTGTCTAATAATACGGTTGATGAGGGGAGTTCAGAAGGAACCGTCGTCGGCATTTTCTCCACCCTAGACCCCGATGCAGGCGATACCCATACTTACACCTTACTCGATGATGCCGAGGGACGCTTTACCCTAGATGGCGATCGCTTAATTGTGGCAGATGGGATGCAAATTGACTTTGAAACCAATGCCACCCATAGCATTACGATTCAAACCACCGACGCGGGGGGATTGAGTTACACCGAAACCCTCATTATCGATGTCAATGACCTCAACGATGCCCCTATTCTCGACCCTTCTAGCGACTTGCGCTTTTCGCCGATTAATCAAAATCTCAACGTCACCCGCAATAATGGCACTCTAGTGGCCAATATGCTAGTCAGCGCAGGGACTACCCCGATCTTCGATCCAGATGCGGGCGCAGTGCAAGGGATTGCCGTGATTGGTGTCGATGATAGCAACGGGGTGTGGGA
Source organism: Geitlerinema calcuttense NRMC-F 0142 (assembly GCF_030285425.1). Taxonomy (NCBI): domain Bacteria; kingdom Bacillati; phylum Cyanobacteriota; class Cyanophyceae; order Geitlerinematales; family Geitlerinemataceae; genus Geitlerinema; species Geitlerinema calcuttense. The sequence continues at coordinate 4,626 of NZ_JASVEJ010000014.1, forward strand.
ATATTCCACCGATGGGGGGACAACCTGGCAAGAATTTGGGGCGATTTCTCCCACAGAGGCAACCGTATTGCGCGATACGCCCAATGACCGGATACGCTTTTTACCCAATTTGAATTTTATCGGATCGGCGGATATTCTGTTTCAGGCTTGGGATGCAACCGATGGCAACCCCAGCGGCACCCAAAATATTGATGCCTCCCTAGCTGGGGGAACAACCGCGTTTAGTTTAGCTTCAGATACGGCCGCCATTTCCGTTGTCCAACCCATTTACATTGCCGATACCAGCGAGGTTTCCCCCGGTGCCAATGCCATTCGCCGTACCGATTTGGGGGCGACGGGTTTGATTGATTTGGTGGTAAATTTGGGAGACCCCTTAGCGATCGCTCTCGACGCCGAACGGGGGAAAATGTATTGGACGGATGATACGACCAATCGCATCCAACGGGCGAACCTGGATGGTACGGGGGTGGAAAATTTAATCGTATCGGGATTAGATCGACCCAGAGCGATCGCCCTCGACCTATTTAATGACAAAATCTATTGGGTGGATTCCGGTCGCGATATCATTGAACGAGCGAACCTCGATGGCACGGGACGCGAGGTGGTTCTCGATTTAGGAGGCCCTTCCCCAGCGCTATTCCCCACCGGCATTGCCTTAGATGTCCCCCGCAATCAGATGTATTGGACGGATGGAACCCAAAATACCATTCATCGGGCGAACCTCGATGGTACGGGGGCCGAGATTATTGTCGGAAGCGGGTTAGTCCGACCGCGCGCCATTGCCCTCGATCTATCGCGCGATCGCGTATACTGGACGGACTTACAGTTGGGTATTATTGAAAGCGCAAATCTCGATGGTTCCGCACGAGAAACCCTGGTTTCCGGCTTATCTTTCCCCACCAGTCTAGCGATCGATCCGTTGGGTGGCAAAATGTACTGGGCTGATTCCACCACCGATAAGTTGCAACGGGCGAACCTCGACGGTTCGGGAATTGAAGATTTACTGACGGCCAATCGCGATTTTGACCCCACGGGCATCGCCTTGTTATTCTAAATTAACCGCTGGCAGTTGCGGATTCTCGGCTTGGAAGAAGGGTTTGGTTTCAAATCCGGCAACTCCTGCCACTAAGTTATTGGGAAAGCGACGAACTTGGCGGTTATACTGCTGCACCGTTTCGTTATAGCGCCTGCGTTCTACCGCAATTCGATTTTCCGTTCCGGCTAACTCATCTTGCAAAGCCATATAAGCTTGGGAAGAAACCTGTTGCGGGTTAGTGGCGGCATAACTATTAAAGCGTTCAATAGCTAACCCAATATTATTATTAGCGGCTAGCTTTTCTTGGGGAGTTTCCGCTTGCAAATAACTCTGACGCGCTTGTACCAATAACGAAATTAACTCCCGTTCTTGTCTAGCAGAGGCTTGGGCAACATTAACCAAATTGGGGATTAAATCCGCCCGTCGCTGGAGTTGGTTTTCCACTTGCGCCCAAGCAGCCTCAACATTGCCTTCAGCATTGGCTAGGGTATTGTAACTGAAGATGCCCCAAAGCGCGATCGCAATTCCCACCCCAATCAGAACTATCTGAAGGGTGCGCGTTTTAGCTTTAGCTTGTTGCTGTTGCACAGCAGCCGCTTGACGGTTTTTCTGAACTTCTTGAATCGCTTTTTGAATTAATTCTGGGGGAATTTGTACCTCTCCCCCAGCCTGAATTAACTCCGCTTGGGAATAACTTTGCGTTTGTTCGGCATACATCCGCGAGGCTAACGCTAGAACCTCTGAAGCAATTTCTTCTGGAATCCGTTCTTCAGGTTGATGCATTTGACAAATAAATATGAACTTTACAAACCTTTCTCGCTGCCATTGAAATTCCAAGGTTACATTAGGGATGGCGAACTGAATCTAAGCCCCACCTTTCGGATTGCTAAAGCTTTCTCGATCCTAACACCGAACCCTTGTCAACTTACCGAAGAATCTGCGATGCTCTTTTCCTTTCCTCGCATCAAACCCAGATTTAAACAAGTTTTATGGGGAGGTTTGTTTGCACTTGCCTTCTACCTATTTCCCCTCGCCAGTTATGCCCTAACAGTGCAAGAAGTTCCCAACCCGCAACAAGTCAGCGGGGGCTGGGTGACGGATATGGCCCAATTGCTTTCTCCTCAAACCGAAACCCAAATCAATCAGTTAATTACGCAACTCGAAGCCACCAACGGCACAGAAATCGCAGTGGTGACAGTCCCTTCAACCGCCCCCGCCTCTTCTGTAAAAGCGTTTGCTACAGAATTATTCAATACCTGGCAAATCGGCAAACAAGGTCAGGATAATGGCGTATTATTCCTAGTATCCTTGGACGATCGCCGCGTGGAGATTGAAACCGGGTATGGGGTGGAAGGCGTTTTGCCCGATGGACGAGTGGGGCGCATTCTCGATATCCATGTGATTCCCCGCTTCCGCCAAGATAACTACGAAGGGGGAATTTTAGCGGGAACTCAAGCCTTAGTCCGGGCTTTAGAACAAGAAACCTATAATCCCATCACCTCCCCAATGGTCGATCAACCGACTGCTGTAAAAACTTTGGGATTTGGCGGAATTCTAGTGGCGATCGCCTCTGCGGTTGCCTCCTATTTTAAGCTGAAACAACCCCTTTATCTCGAACCGTTAGGGCGATCGCGCATTCAAGCCGATAGCGGGGTATCTTGGCTGTTGTATCTCATCGGTGCAGGCTTGGTTTTCACCGTTGGGCTAGTGTTCTGGGCGATTGTTTGGGGTCAAGTTGGCATTTTTGGCTTCCTAGTGGTGGGTGCGATCGCGCTAGCGGCTGCCTTTGCCCTCAGAAGCGGCTTGTTTGCCCTTTTGAGAGGAAAAACCTCAGAATTGCAGCCCGTCTATTGTCAGCGCTGCCAGGTGCCAATGGTGCAAGTGACCGAGAATCCTGGCGAATATTTATCTTCAGGCGATCGCGTTGCCCAACAACTGGGCAGCGAAACCTTTACCGTGTGGCGCTGTCCCCAATGCGGAGACACCCAAAACGGCGTTCACATCCGGTCTTGGCGGCAGTTGTCGCGTTATGAAACTTGTCCCAAATGCGATGCCCTCACCCTAGAACGCCAGACTCAGACCCTTAAACACCCCACCCACTGGAATAGCGGCAAGCGGGAAATTACCTTACACTGCCACCACTGTGACTATCACAAAATTACGCAAGAACGCATCCCCCCCTTACCTCCACCCTCCAGCGGAGGTGGGGGGAGTAGTGGCGGTAGCAGTTTTGGGGGCGGTGGCAGTTTTGGGGGCGGTGGCGGTAGCAGCGGTGGCAGTTTTGGCGGGGGCAGCAGTGGCGGCGGTGGTGCAGGTCGCAGTTGGTAGAATCTCCTAGGTTAAGGCCGTTCAATATAGGCACCGAGAAACACAAGTTGATTCACCATTTCTTTGGCTGATACAGTCGCGGCCAGCCTAAGTAGACCTTGCAACTGTTGCCCGACTGAATAGCGTTGTTGCTGGACTAAAATAATTCCTGCATGATTTCTTTCTGCTGCTAAGAATTCACGATGTAGGCGACAAAAGTCGCGTTGATTGTAGCTGTAGATAGCCCGACGCTGGGTAGTTGCCCAAAGTAATTGGTCTTCATCTGAATAACTCTCTCGATGAACTTCAGTCACCGTCACAATGTCTAAGTCTGCATTACGAAAGGCTGCAATCAAAGATTTTTCAACGCTATCCTCATCTAAGTAAAGTTGAAGTGAGTTCACTCCTTTGTCCTATATTCAGTTTCTAAACGTACAAACTCCTGCACATCTAAAGCAATATCTGCGTCAATCGTTTCCTGGTTAGCGAAATAATAGGCTAGGGCTGCATAAACCTGGGCTAACGTTAGCTGCGGTCTTTCGGCGACAATATCTTCAGGTTTTCGACCCGCATTAAAATCGACTGCGATGTTAGCCACTGTAACTCGGTGTCCGGCAATTCGAGGACGACCCCCACAAATCTCTGGTGTAGAGAGAATTAGCGTACCAATGTCTGTTAAGGCTGGCATAGCTGACCTGAAATCAATTAACCTGCATCTTAACCCTAGCCTAGACCTTCTAATATTGTGACTCTCCCGGACAAATGGCTAAACTTGCCCCATCTGCACAGGCTTGTTCTGCCATCGCCAGTGCAACCGCATCAAATAACGGACTCGCCCATTGACGGCCCGCTTGAATCGATCCGGCAAACTGGACGATTTCTCTGGCTTGGGCAACTTCTAAAATCGCAACGCGGGGGTTATATTCAGCGGCGCGTTCAATCAGGGGATGCCATGCTAAAGAACTGCCTTCTTTATTACTTTGACCCCCTCGGACTCGCGGGCCAATATTTCTGAGGCCGTAATGCTGGTAGAAAGAAATTAAGCGCGATTGAATCCGATTTTCCCAAACAAAATCGCGCGGATGCAAGCCTGTCACCAACATTTGCGCCCCCGGAAAGGGGTTGGCAGCATTGGCGATATGGGCATCGGCGGTTAATACTAAGGTTTGGACGTTGGCGTTACCTTTGTGAACGCCCGCAATAAAGTGTTCTAAGCCTTGGAAGCCTTGCAGGGTTTCGCCGTACATTTCAATACTGGGTGTCAGCACAAAGAAACCCATTGCTTCTAGGCGCTGTTGCATCTCTTGGACGGTAATGATATTCCACAAACGCCCAATGCTGCGACCGTTGACGCTAGCCCCGGCTTGCAGACCGTTGCTAGTATATTGCATGGGGAGAATAGCGATCGCCTTATCGGTATTAATCCGAATGGGCGCAACGTCGGCGTGAGTCCAATTGTTGCCAGTGTAGTTGTAATAAACCCGATAAATCCCTTGTCCGGCGGTAAATTGGTAAGTTCGCCCATCGTTGAGAATGCTAATTTGGGGAGTATGGGATTGGGCAAAAACGGGAGACGCGGCTAAACTGGCGATCGCAATCGCACTCATCACAACCTTAAGCGTTTTTCTCATATTGGCTCAATAGCAACTCACTGTTTGGCTAACGGTTGACAATACCGCAAATCGGGAAATTTTGAGCAATATCTTGGACAATAAACGTAACTTGCATTACTCCTAGACGGTTGGCAAATCGTCGATGATGCCGATAAATTGCGATAAACCCGTTAAATATGAGCTTTTTTGAAAAATACTCTGCTGCGACCGAACGCAATCGTACCCATCTTTACATTAGTCTCGATCCAGACCCAGAACTGCTCGAACCTTCAGATAATGATAGTTTGTGGGACTGGTTGCATTTTTTGATTGCCCAAACAGCGGATTTAGTCTGCGCCTATAAGCTGACGCTAGATTTTTATCAATCTTTGGGAGTGGTGGGGTTTCAACTGCTACAACAAACCCTCAAAGCCATTCCGCGCCATCTCCCGATTATCCTAGATGCAAAGCACAGCGATATCAATACCAGTACGGTGTTTGCGCGGACGGTGTTTGAAGATTGGCGGGTGGATGCTTGTACGATTGTGCCATTTGGCGGGCTAGATCATGTTGCCCCGTTTTTGGTCTATCCCGATAAGGCGGTGTTTGTGCTGAGTTATACGGGGAATTCTTCAGGGGACATTCTCCAAGAACACCCTTCGCCAGATAATCCGTTTTATTTGCAACTCATTCAAGCCTCGCAGAGTTGGGGTTCTCCCGAACAGTTGGGTTTAGAAGTTAGCGCCGCCAAACCGGAGGTTTTAGCCAAAATTCGCAGTTATGCGCCAGAACGTTTAATTTTGGCTGTAGGAGAGTATAGTACGCCTCCAGACTACGCCCAATCTTTGATCGGTGGGGGCGAAGGGTTGCTGTTACCCGTTTCTCCAGACTTGTTATTGCACAAAAAACCGGGCGAAGCGGTCGATCGTCTGCGAACATTAGTAGAACAGGAACACCAAAAGGCGATCGCACCTAATTCTAGTTGTCAGTTATGGGTTCCCAATGTCTGCTTTTTGCGATCGCAACCCCACCGCGATCTAATTCTCCAACTCTACGATATCGGCTGCATCACGTTTGGCGATCACGTCCAGGCGTCGGGAGAGGTGTTTCCCTACTATATCGATTTGCGAAAACTGATTTCTCAGCCGCAAACCTTCCACCTGGCGCTAACCGCCTATGCTGAAATCTTAGAAACCCTAAAATTTGACCGTATTGCTGGAATTCCTTACGGTTCGCTTCCAACAGCAACGGGGTTGGCTTTGCGTTTAGGCTACCCAATGATTTTCCCCCGCAAGGAGGTGAAAGCCTATGGTGCAAAACGCCTTATTGAAGGCCATTACGAACCGGGAGAACGGATTGTCGTGGTGGATGATATTTTAATTAGCGGTAAAAGCGTTATGGAAGGGGCGCAAAAACTCCAATCGGTCGGTTTAGAGGTCAAGGATATTATCGTCTTAATTGACCACGGACGGGGCGTTAAAGACCGCCTCAAACAAAATGGCTATAACGGCTACTCGGTTTTAACTTTATCAGAAATTGCCGATACCCTTCTAGAATCAGGACGCATTACCCTCACTCAATTTGAGTTAATTGTCAGTCAACACTAATCTTTGATACTTCCCCTCACCCCCAATCCTAGGGTAAGGGGAAAAAGATTAGTCTAAGCGAAACAAATCCGCATAAACTGAATGTTCGTCGGGGCGACGATTCGGGAGAGGAGAATCGTACAATACTAAGAGCGATCGCGCTTGGTCTAAACAGGGAACAAGCGCCAACCCCTCTGCTTTATCGCCGCCAACGGTGTAAGGTAAATCAAACAGAATTTCTAAGCGTTCCGTATCTTGATCGCTAATCGAATCATCTTCTAAATTCAAAGCATCTTTAAGACGGAATAAACGCACTTCTCCGGCTACTTCCATTGTCGGGCCTGAGAGAATAATTAAATCATCCTCTAGCCAACAGAGTTCTCTCACCCCTAACCCATTCAGATTCACAAAATGCTTTTTGTAGAGTTTTCCGGCTTCATCTATGGGTTTGAGGGTCAGAACGCCAGGTTCTGATTCAGTCATCTCTAATTCTACTAAAATTGCCCAACCGCGCAATACGGGACCGCGCAAGCCGAGAAAAACTCGATTTCCCCGAACCGCCAATCCTTCAATATCGAAACCATTATCTTTACTCGGAATTCCGCTTTTAATAAACGGTCCAATATGCCGATCTTCGGTTAGAACTTCAATCAATAAATTACGATTGTCAATCGTCTCTAAACAAGCAGCAGTTAACGTTTGATTTTTGTCTTGGGGATGCGACCCACTTTTGACTAAATCGCCGTTAACTAAAGGAATTCTAGCAATAATAAAGCGATTTAGATCGGTTGTAACAGTGGCGAGTCGTTTGAGATCTTTTTCAAGGTCTTTACCTTTCGGCTTCTTGCGTTTGGTACTATGAGAACCCGTGAACCAGAGGTATCCCTCAGAATAATCAATTCCTTCAATATCAATTTCATTATCATCGAATAGGGGAACAAAATCGCCAATATGAAAAGTTTTATGTTCGCCGTACATATAAGGCGCAGTGGGAGACAGACGTTCGATGCTGATATATTCATCAGAACCCACCCAAAGATAGCCATCAGGAGTATGGGCGATCGCGCTGAGTTCTCCTGTTAGATCGTCATCAGGACTATCAAAGCGCAGTAGCAAACGACTCAGCAAAAAGCACTCTTTCATAAGGTTAATTTTTTTCGATTATCGACTTCATCATAGCGTTAATCTTGAGCAATCGAATCACTCCTAAGATTTAGGCGATCGCCAATCCTCTCTAATCCGTATTTTCCTAACAAGCTATTGGGATATGCGCCAAAGACCCAATGCTTCAATTTCTACAGATACTCTGTTATGGGGTAAGCGCGATCGCTTATACAGATTCATCCTGCTTAGGTAACAACAGATTCTATATCTCTATTGGTTGTCATAAATTACTTTTATGGACGAAAGAATATTACTTTTTCGTAGCCAGTTATAATCCTGTTCAATACTAGCTTTTGAGACTAAATCAACCTTTCGACTCAGTAATTGCTCTAATTCTTCTTCCGCACAGATTAGATCCCTCAATCTCCAACGAGTGCTAGGCTTCAGAATATACAAAAAATCTACATCACTATTGACCGCAAAATCATCCCGTAAAATCGAACCAAATACGGCTAATTCTGCAATTTCCCATCGCTGACAAAAGGCTTGTATTGCATCGACTGGGAGTGCGATCGCTAATTTTAGTTCTGTTTCTTCTAGTTTGACCATCGCTTACTACCTTTTTCCTAACTCATACAAAACTTGTAGCATTTCACGGGTGCGATCGCCCAATTTACTCAAGTCCTTAAAAATCTGTACAGTTATTAAATTTGAACTGGATTCAACTCTATTTTGATTGTTTTCCTACCATTTCCCGACCTTCTTGTAAAGAGTGGAATTGTAGAGCAATCCCAAACAAAACAAACTTAATGAATTTGTAAAATCGACCTTACATGTAATTAAATCTCCCTCACTGAAGCCGCTAGACCTTTAGCTGATTTTTATTGGTTTCTGGGGTATAATACTCGCCCTGTTCGTCAACTTTAACGCGCAATAAAGACTCTTCTCCAGTAATCAGACGCGCCCCACTCTTGCGGGTGAAATATTTCCACGCCCATTGGATCATTACGACTAACTTATTGTCAAATTCAATTAAGAAATAGATATGGGCAAACACCCAAATAAACCAAGCTAAAAATCCCGTAAACTGAATAAAACCTAAATCGACGACAGCGGCGTGTTTGCCAATGACGGCTAAACTTCCATAGTCGGTATAGCGGAAGGGGGGTAAAGTCTCTCCTTTGAGGCGCTTTTTAATGAGTTTGGCGACATAATCCCCTTCTTGCATAGCAACGGGAGCAACGCCCGGTAAGGGTTTATCATCTTGATGAGCGAAATGAGCCAGATCGCCAATTACAAAGATATTTGGGTATCCGGGAATGCTTAAGTCGGGTTCAACCATGACTCGCCCCACGCGATCGCGCTCAACTCCGGTGGATTGGTGTAAAATCTCTCCCATAGAGGAAGCTTTGACCCCGGCTGCCCAGAGTAGAGTTTTAGCCGTTACTTCCTCAGTGCGATCGCCTAAACGATAGGTGACGCGATCGCTTTCAATCTTCGTTACCAGCGCTTTGGTGAGAATTTCTACCCCCAAATCTGCTAGCGCCTGCTGTGCATTTGCAGATAACTCCTCAGCGTAAGGCGGTAAAACGCGATCCATCCCTTCTAACAAAAGAATGCGGGTTGCGCGAGTATCAATGTTGCGAAAATCATGCTTGAGGATGCTAAAGGCAAGTTCGGCGATCGCTCCGGCTAATTCTACCCCAGTGGGCCCGCCTCCCACAATCACAAAGGTCAGCCACGCCTTTTGTTTTTCTGGATCGGTTTCTTTCTCCGCCGCCTCAAACGCCATAAAGATCCGACGGCGCATTTCCAACGCATCCTCCACCGTCTTTAAACCGGGTGCAAGGTTGCGCCATTGTTCGTTCCCAAAATAATGATGGCTAACCCCTGTCGCCACAACCAGCGTATCGTAGGGAATGGTTTGACTTTGCAATACCACTTGCTGCGCTTGTGGATCGAGATCGACCGCTTCGTCGAGCAAGACGGTAATATTCTTATACGGGCTGAGAATCCCGCGCAACGGCGAAGAAATATCCGCCGGCGAAACGCTACCTGTCGCCACTTGGTACAGTAGCGGCTGAAACAGGTGAAAGTTGCGCTTATCCACCAAAGTCACTTGAACCGGGGCTTTTCCGAGGGCTTTCGCTGCATACAGTCCACCAAAGCCGCCCCCAATAATAACGACGCGATCAGAAGATTGCTGGTTCACGCTGTTTAACCCTTCCTGTGCTATTTCCCCTCAAAAGGGTGAGTTTAATCCGATTTTAGAAATAACTTTGCAAATCTTAAAGCATCTTTGTGAAGAATTTCTGGCAAGAGAGGTGCGATCGCATTCAGAAAGTCAGTAGCAAATATCACAGCTAAAAACTGCTGGGATTACTCTATAAAACTTAGATTGTCAATCTTTTAAGTACGTAACAATACATTAAAATCTTCCCACTGCATCTATCTACGGGTATAGAATTTTGAACGCAAGACCCGATTTTGCGTGTCAAATGGGCATTACACGTTCCTCTACCTAAGTTTTCCCGTAATACTTAGGCACTCTGTCTCCATCTATTTTCAGAACTCAAACCCGGAATCCTATCCTCTAAAAGGGTGTATCTTATGGCAAATCTTACTGGAACCGAAAGTAGCGATTTACTCAACGGTACGATTGAAAGCGATCGAATTTCAGCATTAGCTGGGAACGATACAATTTTTGGTCTGGAAGGCGACGACTGGCTTTCTGGCAACTTAGGCGACGATGCGATCTACGCAAATCAAGGCAACGACACAGCCTACGGGGGTCGTGGCAAAGATAGTCTGTACGGTGGGCGGGGAAATGACTTACTTTCAGGAAATCTAGACGACGACTACATCAACGGTAACGCTGACGACGATACGATCTACGGGGGTAAAGGCAACGATACGGTTCGCGGTGGTAAAGGCAACGATCGCATTTTTGGCGATCGCGGTAACGATATCCTCTACGGCGATTTAGGCTCAAATACCCTGACTGGAGGGGAAGGGAACGATATTTTTGTTCTAGGTAGCGATGGAGATGTCTTGACCGATTTTACCCCTGGTGAAGACCGGATTGGACTTAACGGTTTAAGCTTTAGCGACCTCAGCATTAGCCAAGGGACAGGTCAAAACGCCAATAACACTGTTATTACTAACCGCCTAACAGGCGCAATCCTCGCGACTCTCCAAGGCGTCAACGCCAGTTCTCTGAATGCAAATCACTTTACTGCGATCGCTTCGCCTTCCTCTTCCCCGAACCCAACCCCGAATTCTCCCGTTCGTCCCCCTATTTCCAGTCCAACGCCAACTCCCGCTCTCGGAGATCCGGGCAGAACTTTTGCAACGGCGGCTGATTTGGGGAATTTGAGTGAAACGCGATCGCTTCAACAACGAGTGGATGACACCGATCCGATCGACATCTACAAATTTAACTTAACCACTCCCAGAATCTTCAATTTCAGCTTAGAGGGTCTAAGTGCTGATGCCGATGTCACCCTAGTTAAAGATATCAATAACAACGGCGAGATCGATCCCAATGAAATTCTCTTCATTTCTGAGGAGTCCGGAACCACACCGGAAGTCAAAAACAACTATCTCTTAGCCGATGGCACCTATTACGTCATCGTAGAACAATACGAAGGCGACACTGACTATAACCTCAGCTTAGGCACAACTCCTCCCGACTTTACCCAAGATCGAGGGGGGAATTCCCTTGCGACTGCTACCAACCTGGGTGAGTTAGTCAAAGAAATTAACCTCAACGACTTTGTAGGCAATAACGATCCAAACGATTACTATCGCTTTAGCCTTTCCCAGGAAACAGGCTTCGCCATGTTCCTCAGTGGGTTAACTGCTGATGCGGATGTGGAACTGATTCAGGATAAAAACAACAATGGCATCGTTGACGATGGAGAAGTCATCGGTAATTCTGAGGAAGTCGGCACCGATCCAGAATATATTGACGTTGCCCGGTTAGCTCCAGGTACCTACTATGTCAAAGTGTCGCAGTTTGATGGGGATACTCCTTACCAGTTAGATTTACTGGAGTCTCGCGATAGTGCGATTGATATAGAGGTGTTCGCCACTATTGATGCGAATCAAACAATTCAAGGAAACTTGGAGAGTTCCGACCCTGCTAACGTTTCTCGCATTGGTAGCCGCAAAGATGATTATCAGTTAACGAACGTCATTGCGGGTCAAACCGTCACTGTTAACCTCAACTCTTCTGAGTTTGACACCTATCTGCAACTGGTGGATGCTGTTACCGGTGAGGTCATCGCAGAAAATGATGACGCTGACAGCAGTACCAATTCCTCCCTCTCATTTGTGGTGGCACCCAATGTAGACTACCTGGTTCGGGTAACAAGTTTTGATCCGCAAGATGGGGGTCGCGGACAGTATACCATTAGCACTCAGACTTCTAGCCCAATTGCTGGTACTGTGCCCGCTAATAATACAGCCGCCAATGAAGCGATCAATGGCGAATTGAATACTACTGATTTGAGAAATCCAGCGGATAATACTCGCTATAAGGATAGTTATCGACTCACGAACGTCGCTGCGGGTCAGCAAATCCAAGCCAAACTTGAATCTACAAGCATTGATACGGTTTTACAACTGGTCAATGCGACAACGGGAGAAGTAATCGCAGAAAATGATGATAGTGACGGCAGTACAAGGAATTCTCAGTTGACCTTTACGGCAGAAGCTGGGACGGAATACCTGCTGCGAGCCACATCTCACAAAGCCAATGAGACGGGCAATTATACACTGACCGTTGTTCGCCCTGATGCTATTACTGCAACGCCCAGCCTGACCCAAAATGAGATCGTCAATCAAATTCAAAGTTCGGTACTCAAAACTGAGGTGACGACTCGTATTGCTGATAATACGCTAGATCGCAATGATGCGATCGCGATCCTGCGTGCAGGCGGTATGTCAGAGGGAGGAGTTGACGCAATAGAATTAGATGACCTTAAGCTATTGGTCAATAACAGTACCCAACTCAATATGCCAGATGCTGTTCGGTACTTTATCGATCGGATTGTCAAAGATTCGACCGCCAGCACCAACACCGCTCAGTTGGAAAGTCAGATCGGTCGATGGTTTTTAGGGACTGAAGCTCCCACTCCGATCTTTAATCAACCAGTCCGTACCGATACAGGCGCGTCAGCTAAAAACTTCCAGTTACGCTATGCTACCTTGCAAGGTCCTCTGTTTGGGAGTTCACCCTCGGCTCGAATTGGTCATATCGACCAAGGATACTTAGGAAATTGTGCCTTTTTAGCCGCTCTTGCTGCTACGTTCAAACCGCAAAGCAATGATAAGGGCAATCAATCCAGTGACATTGTGGATAGCATGATTACGGATAATGGGGACAATACCTTTACAATCCGTTTCTACGATGAAAATACTTTGCAAGCCCAGTATGTCACCGTCGATCGGCGTGTAGCCGTTGCTACGACTACAGACCGCGAAAGCGGGCCTAGAGAGGGGAATTTATTTGGGGCTTCAGCAGACAATGAGCGTAATCCGAGGAACCCCAACAATAATGCAACGTGGGTTCCTTTGGTGGAACGCGCCTATGCTCAGTGGCGACAAGAAACGGGTCAAACTGGTAATCCAGGATATAACGCCATTGGTCTAGGAGATAATATTACCGATCCACTGACTCGGATTGTAGGACGTAGAGCGCAGTCTTATACCTTTGAAACAGGTCAAAACGATACAGCAGATTTTTCGACGATTCAACGGACGCTTGCAACAGGGGGAATGTTCATTACCACCGGAACTCCTGATGAGAAAGGAGACCCCTTTGGTAAATTGATTGTTCCTACTCATGCGTACGCGGTAACTAATGCTTATGTAGATCAAGGAGGCCAACAACGAGTTGTTGTTCGGAATCCTTGGGGGGTTGATGGGTTTCCGGGTCATGTTCAAGGAGATAACGATGGCTTTATTGACCTTACGTACAGCGACTTTACCCGCTACTTCTCTGACGGTTTGGGTATTGCCTAAATACTGAGTTGAGGAAAAGGCGATCGCACTAACCTATCTAGAGCGATCGCCTTTTGTTATATCTTGGTAGTGATAATCATTCCCATAATCAAGATGTCAATCCCCCGAATTCAGCGCCCGCGAAGATTGCGCCGTACCGCCTCCCTGCGCCGCATGGTTCAAGAAACCCAACTCAGCGCCAACGACCTGATTTACCCCATGTTCGTGATGACGGGAGAGAATGAAACCGTCGAAATTCCCTCCATGCCGGGGTGCTATCGGTATACGCTAGACCTACTGCTTAAAGAAGCAGCCGATGTTTATAATTTGGGAATTAATGCGATCGCCCTTTTCCCCGTCATCCCCTACGAACTCAAGTGCGATCGCGGCAGTGAAAGCTACAATCCGAATGGACTCGTACAACAAACCGTCCGCGCCCTCAAACAAGCCCTTCCCGAACTCATCGTCATCACCGATGTTGCCCTCGATCCATTTACCACCCACGGACATGACGGGATTGTAGACGAACAAGGCCGCATCCTCAACGACCCCACCGTCGAGATACTCGTCAAAATGGCCCTTTCCCAAGCCGAAGCCGGAGCCGATATGGTCGCCCCTTCCGATATGATGGATGGGCGTATCGGTGCCATTCGCCAAGCCTTAGACGAAAACGGATATTTCGACACCGGAATTCTTGCCTACTCTGCCAAATACGCCTCCGCCTACTATGGCCCATTTCGGGATGCGTTAGAATCTGCCCCCAAATTTGGCGACAAACAAACCTACCAAATGGACCCCGCCAACGCCAGAGAAGCCCTAAAAGAAGTCAACCTCGATATTCTAGAAGGCGCAGACATCGTGATGGTGAAGCCTGCCCTCGCCTATCTCGACATCATCTGCCAAATTAAAGCCCACACCCAACTCCCAGTTGCCGCTTATAATGTGAGCGGCGAATATGCCATGATTCGCGCTGCCGGACAACAGGGTTGGATTGATGAGAAAAAAGTGATTCTCGAAACCCTAAGCAGTATCAAACGAGCAGGCGCAGATTTAATCCTGACCTACTTTGCCAAAGAAGTCGCTTTAATGTTGCGCTAGCCAGCCGACTCAGTTAATCCAACGATTGACGCTCAGTCTAGATTAGGATTAACTTGGAAAGTCTATATCGGGATGAACATCCTCTCTATTCTGTGTCTATGTCCAACTTTGACGCCGAATTGCAATCTCAAATCGTGAGAACGATTGATATTCTAGAAGGGTTAGAAAACCTCATTGACACCGCATCCACACCAGAAATCGCCGAAATTTTACAAGATGCTTGGCTTAAAGTCAGCGATACCTTCCCAGAAGACTTTAAAGAAGCAACGCGATGGGATGCAGGTGCAGGAGGGTTGCGGCTGTATTTACGCGTTAAGGCATTTTTCGAGAATCCCATCGATAACCCCATCACTCAAGCAGAACTCGAAGCCTACTATCACAGCCAAACGCCCATCGATGAAGATTCGGCGGATTTCTTCTTTCGCGATTAGCTAGCCTGTAGAAACCCGGTCTGGGGTTGCCAAACGAGATGATAATGATTATCATTTCACTAGGCAACCCTGTATTAATCGGTGAATGTCAACTTCAGCCTCCCCCTTACCCGCCTCCCTAGAACGGCTAGTTAACCGCTTGCAGCACGCTTCTACGCCAAAACAGCGCTATGAGTATCTGCTGTGGTTAGCCCAGCGCTTACCCCCTTTTCCAGAATCCGAGAAAATACCAGAGAACAAAGTACCGGGTTGTGTCTCGCAGGTTTACCTTACAGCTCATTCGGAAAGCGATACAATAATCTTGCAGGGGGATTCTGACGCTCAAATTACGAAAGGTTTAGTTGCCCTCTTGATTGAGGGAGTCAAAGGACTTTCCGCCCAAGAAATTCAACAGTTAACTCCCGATTTCATCGCCAGAACGGGTTTAGAAATTAGTCTCACGCCCTCGCGGGTTAACGGATTTTACAATATCTTTAAAGCCTTGCAGAATAAAGTCTCTCTTGCCCAAAAAGCGTCCGCTTTATTCCTAGATTGACTGACACTTACTGCTGAAAGTCCTATGCTGGCTGCTGTTGGGTTTCGTACCTCAACCCAACCTACGCGACTATCTTGATTGTCGGTTAACCAGACTTTATCCTCATAGAATTAGCCAAAACACGTAATCGAAGCCCCCTCCGTTACCGCTATCGGAATAATCAACGATCGTTCTTTTTTAAGTTCGCAGTAAGTACCGGGTTAAAAACAGTCAGAACCAGCATTTTATTCACGGAACTGTCCGCATCTACAGGACAATCACAATACTCGATTGAGGAAAAAACCATGAAAACTGCACCTTTACCTCCCCAACTAGAAGTCCCCAAACGCGGGATGCCTGTGACGATTATTACGGGTTTTCTGGGGAGTGGAAAAACAACATTACTCAATCATATTCTCAGCAACCGCCAGGATTTAAAGGTTGCAGTGTTGGTGAATGAATTTGGCGATATTGATATTGACTCTCAGTTGTTGGTTTCCATTGATGAAGATATGGTGCAACTGAGCAATGGTTGTATTTGCTGTACGATTAATGACAGTTTAGTTGATGCCGTTTATAAGGTTTTGGAACGAGAAGAAAAAGTTGATTATCTCGTAATTGAAACCACAGGCGTAGCTGACCCGCTCCCGATTATCTTAACCTTTTTAGGCACAGAACTTAGAGAGTTAACCCGCCTCGATTCAATCTTAACCCTAGTTGATGCGGAAAACTTTACACCAGACCATTTTGAGAGTGAAGCTGCCATTGGTCAAATTGTCTATGGCGATATTATTTTATTGAATAAAACGGATCTGGTTCCTGATGAACGGGTGCAATCTTTAGAAGACTATATCCACACGACAAAAGTAGGGGCAAGAATTCTACGGTGCCAACGGGGGCAGGTGCCTTTACCCATTATTTTAGATGTAGCCTATAATGACCCAGAGGCTTACGAGCAGTTCTTAGAAGAACCGGATGATCATCATCACGAACATCACCACGAGCATCACCACGAACATCATCCCCACGAGCATCACCATCATCATTCTGCTCACCTAGAAAATGATGGATTTATCTCAATTTCCTTTACGAGCGATCGCCCTTTTGAAATTCAGAAATTTCAGGACTTTCTTGACAATTTGACTACTGATGTGTTTAGAGCGAAGGGAATCCTCTGGTTTCAAGAAAGCGACTTAAAACATATTTTCCAACTCAGCGGCAAACGATGCAGCATGGAAGCTGAGAATTGGACAACGACTCCGAGCAACCAAGTGGTATTCATTGGACGCAACCTCAATGCAGAACAGATTCGCGCTGCCTTAAAAGACTGCATTGTCTAAATCTCCATCAAGTTTTCACGTTGTTGTGAAAAAACGCCCGAAACGCCTACCGAGCAATGCGCTCAGAAGCATCGGGCAAATTTAACCTGACCCTAACTGATAGCGAACCCATGCAAAACGCCAACCTAGAATCGGCTAATAGAGCGATCGCAGCCCTCAGAACCCAAGCAGCACCCCGCGTCTCAGACGAAGAAATGAGACAAGCCGTTCGCACCTTGTTAATCGGATTAGGTGAAGATCCCGATCGCGAAGGGCTGCGAGACACACCCAAACGCGTCGTCAAAGCCCTCAAATTCCTGACCCAAGGCTATAACCAATCCCTAGACGAACTGCTCAACGGGGCCGTTTTCCACGAAGACACCAACGAAATGGTTCTCGTGCGCGATATTGACCTGTTTAGTTCCTGCGAACACCACATTCTTCCCATTCTCGGACGCGCCCACGTCGCGTATATTCCTAACGGTAAAGTCATCGGACTGTCTAAAGTCGCGCGCATTTGTGAAATGTACGCCCGTCGCCTGCAAGTGCAAGAACGCCTCACCGATCAAATTGCCGAAGCCCTGCAAGGCTTGCTCAAACCCCAAGGCGTCGCTGTTGTTGTCGAAGCCACCCATATGTGCATGGTGATGCGCGGCGTACAAAAACCGGGTTCTTGGACCGTCACCAGTTCCATGCGCGGCGTCTTTGCTGAAGATGGCCGTACCCGCCAGGAATTTATGAGTCTGATCCGCCACACGCCCACCTTCCACTAAGTGAATAGATCGCCAGAATTTGGCTCGTTCAATTCTGGCGAAATTTCAATCCGCTTCACCAATGAGAGTAAACGCCGCCCAATCTTTAGGATCGGGATATTGCTTCATTGTCGAAAGCATCGCATTTCGTAGAGCTTTCGCCTTATCCGAGTCTTGTTGCAGATTTTGGTAAAACGCCTGCATCAGCGCTGAAGTCGGTTCATCGGGGACTTTCCACAGCGAAACAATCACGCTAGGCACGCCAGCGGCAATAAACGATCGCGATAAACCAATCACCCCATCGCCACTAATTCGCCCCCGTCCGGTATCGCAAGCACTCAATACCACCAAATTAGCATTCAGCCTCAACTGAATAATTTCTCGTGCTGTCAGAAACCCATCGCTTTTTCCAGCCGGAGTAAACGCCAGCGAACTCTGGAAACCCATCAGGTTATCGAGCAAACCATGCGTGGCGAGATGAATAATTCCCGCTTGGGGTAAGCGTTCAACCACGGCAGCTTCTGTGGCAGCAGCCCCCATTAAAGGTTGAGTATTCAGCATTTGGGCGATCGCTCTAGCTTCTCGTTCGGCTCCCGGTAAACTCGAAAGCTGTACCAAGGGGCCATCCACCTTAAAGCGCAAGCTAGGCATCGTGGGATTCCCCACCACAAGCGCCTGTTTTGAAGGCGTACCGATCCGTTGGCGCTGCCGTTGGGTGAGTTCTAAAACCTGGATTGAGGGAGACGTGAGTAGAGTATGCTTTTCAATTAAGTGTTTGCCCTCCGCATCCAATAAGGCGGGAAAGGGGACTAAAAATAGAGAATCCTGGGGAATAAAAGTTACGCGAGCCTCTGGATTTTGGGGCAGCAGATCGGCAATGGGTTGAATTAAAACCTCGTGCAGTTGTTGCAGTTGCTGATTTTTTTGGTCGTTTCTCTGAATTTGGGCAAGCGCTCTAGCCACAGCCGTTGTATCTTCATTAAAAGTAATACCCCGTCCGCCTGCACCAATCGATTCGCGAGCCGCAATCACCAAATCGCCTAAATTACTGACCTCATCTCCTTGAGCGTCAATTTTCTGCCAAAAGGGTTGTAAATCGACAGAACGGAAGGCAATTTCCCCATTGGGTTGAATGACCCAAATATAGAGCAGAATCTCGCGGGGAGACTGTTTGCCAAATCGCATCACTGGAAATCGGGGACGGTCTAAAATGACGGAGTATTGCACGAGGGTAGAGTTTTGTCCTCTGGCGATCGCGCTGAGTTCCGCAAGAGTCGGTTCCGGAGCGTTAATGGGCGTTTGCGGATCGACAGCAAGGTTCATTGTTAGCAAATCCACAAAAGCTCTAGCGCGTCCAGTTTCCGAACTCACCAGGGCATCTTGGGGGCGATTTTCGCGGATGAAAATTTGCTGTTGCAGGCGGTAGAGATCGCTGAGGGTTTCCCGCAGGCTGAGTTGCAAATCGTCGCGGCTGAGGGCAAACAGGTTGATGAAGCGATCGAGGTTTTGACGGCGAATTTCGTGGACTTCAATGGCTTTTTGTAACGTAACAGCAGCCTGGGCAAGCTGTCCTGCCTGAAATTGGGCTTTGGCAAGACTTTCGAGGGCGGATAGGCGATTGGTTTGGGTCGCTTGGCGATCGCTCTCGGTATAGATAGCTAAACTTTGCTGAAATAGCTCAATGGCTCGATTGTAATCGCGAATATGGGCATAGGTTTGACCGAGATATTCCAGCGCTTGAGCCTCCCATAGTCCAATGGTTTCTGGGTTGAGGCGTTGGCGTGCCACGCTGAGAAGTTCTTCTAGCCTAGAGATAACGTTGGGGATATTTTCTGCTGTCGCTTGATACTGAGCAAGCTGTTGAAGCGAGGACAGTTCTTGGTAAATATCTCCGGAAGTACGAGCCAGTTGTAAGGCTTGTTCTTGAGCCTGTATAGCCGCTTGAGAATCTTGTCCGACCACGGCCCAACTACTTTGATACGATAGCGCCATCTTTTCGAGTTCGGGGTTGCCGGAGGCTCTAGCAACGGCTAGCTGTTGGTTTAAAGTTGCTTGCAGTTTTTCGCGTTCGCCCAGCGTTCCATAGGCGCTAGCAAGATAGCCAAGGGTTGCCACCTCTTCTGCTACGTCATTGAACGATCGCACGAGGGCGAGATATTCTTCGTAGATGGGAATAGCCTTTTGATACTGGACGCTCGACATATGGGCCAGGGCCAGGTACTTTAAGACTTCGCGTTGATACTGGCGATCGCCTCTGGCTTTAGCAATTTCTAAATGGGATTCTAGAAACTGAATGCCTAAGTAATCGCCCAACTTGCTATGCACCGATGACATTTGGTACAACAGAGAGCCGACCATTGGGTAAGCTTGGGTTTGGAGCGATCGCTCTAATGCCTCCTCCAGCAGTTCTAAGGCTTTGGAGTAGTTGCCAAAATACTGATGGGCGATGCCAGCACCTTGAAAGACTTGAATTTCCCTGGCACTATCTCCCAAGTCTCCCCTTCGCGCCTCTGCTAAATCCGCGTCAAAAGAATCAATTAAGCGCTGATAAACTTGGCGAAGTTGAGAGTCATCTTGAGACCAAGCCACCTGGGGAATATTAAAACTCACCAGCGATAGGACAATCCAAAGGACTTGCAGGAATTTTTGACGCATATTGTTAGTCATTCAATACTTGTACTTCTTCTCCGGTTTGCCAATTCCAGAGTTTGATAATATTGCCCCATCCTCCCGTTGCTAGCGTGGAACCATCAGCACTCAGCGCCACCGATTCCACCACGCTTGGCTGTCGGGATAGGGTGCGGATTTTGGTGCCCGTTCGCCAGTTCCAAATACTGATGGTATTATCCAAACTGCCGGTAATCAGCCATTCCCCATCCGGACTTAAGGCAAGGGAACGAATCGCAGCTTGATGACCTGTAAACGTTCGCTGCAACTCTCCCGTTCTGACATTCCAAACTTGTAAAGTGCGATCGCCTGCACCTCCGATGACATAGGTACTATCGGGGCTGAACACCAGTGCATTAATGCCCAAAGTTTGATGCTGAAAACGATGAATCAGTTGTCCTGTGGAGACTTGCCAAACCCTAATTTCATCCCAACTGCCACTGGCTAGATATTCGCCGTTGGGACTAATGGCTAAAGAAGCAATGAAGGTACTATGACCGCTAAAGACTTGTTGGAGTGACGCGGACAAGGCGCGTAGCGACCAAATCCGAATTTGGCGATCGCCCCCACCGCTGGCCATATAATCTCCTGTGGGACTAATGGCTAAGGCTTCTACCCAGTCGGAATGACCCGATAGGGTTTGTTTCAGTTCGCCCGTTTGTAGATTCCACAAATGAAGGGTGCGATCGTGACCCGTACTCAGCAGCGTTTGATTATCGGGCGCGATCGCTAATGCTAAAATCGGCAAGGTGTGACCGTCTAAGGTTCGTAACGCTTGACCCGTGGTGAGGTCCCAAACCGTAATCGTCGTCTCGCTGGTGGTTCCGGCTAAAAAACGACCATTCGGGCTAATGGCAACCTGCGTATGACCCGATAGCGTGCGGGCGATTACAGTCGGTGAAGCGGGAGACTCTAACCATCGAACCTCAGCATTGCATAAATTTCCCCCGAAGGCGACACCGCAAACGCAGACGACTGAATACAGCGCAAATTGGGCTTTCACGCGAGCAACCCATTGAACAAGAGCTAACATCCACCATAAATGGCGATCGCGCGATTGTCAGGCTTTTTTTGCTGTCTTAACCAAACCCACATCTGATCGCCATAGGAAAAATGCCACCATTCGTAAGGATGGCGTTCAAACCCAGCCTGAAGCATGACTTGAGCCAGTAATTGACGATGGGCGCGATACTGTTGCTCTACAGGGTCAGAACTCCGCGCAAAATGGTCTGGAAACGATCGCGGCGAGACTTCATCAATGGGAGAACCCATATCGACCTCTCGATCTTCTGCATTCACTAAGGTCACGTCTACCGCCGCGCCGGTACTGTGGGGGGGTGGGGTTTTGGGATTGGCAGAGGGAACCGCCCAAAATTGATAAACTTCCTCTAAAATTGCTTGGCGCTGGTCTGGTGCGATCGCGGTTTCTGTTAAGCCTTTGGCTTCGAGCAACTGCCCAAAGGTATACTCCACCATAAATTGCTGAACGGCGATCGGTCGATAGGCATCAAAAATTTGGATTCGCCAACCCGGATAGAGTTTTTGTAATAATTGTTGCGCTTGTACCAATCGGCTTAACACGCCTTGGCGAACATAAAACGGCGATTTATTCCCATAGGGCGCGCCTAAGTCTTCGTAGGGATGCGGCTTTGTGAAGGCAAAGTCTTTTGGGGGAAGTGCAACTAAGGGTTCGCCACAGTCTGCAATCGGGATTTGGAGATAGGGTTTTTCTGGCATCAAATATTTCTTTAGCTAGATTCTTTTTTATATATTTTTATGCTTTTAGCGCACTTAAAAAGCGGGCCGAAGTTGAACCCGCTTTTTGTTAATTTTCTTGTAGAGTAAAGCGTTCGTTAGGTCGATGAGAGTTCGCCAAAGGATTCGCCTGACACTGGTCAAGAATTGCTTACACATTTAGTCATGCTCCTAAGCATTTGTACTCAAGTTTTTAAGCAGTTTCTTGCCAATCAAAGATGCGGTCGAGTTGTTCTAGGGTGACTAACCCATACTGCCACAAGACCATCGGTAAAGGGCCTGGGTCTTGTTCGCAATGTCTGAGGGCGATCGCAATCGACGAGGCTGAGATGGCTAAATCCTCTTGTAAAAACCGGATTAGACGGGAATTGCTATTGGGTATCATCATGGCTGTCTCCTGGCTCATTTAAAACCATTTTCTAAATTAATTGTGATGAACTGAATCTGAGATGGGTCAGTCTGTAAGCTGGCCCCAATGTAATCAAAAGATAAGTCAAATGACGGGCGATCCCAGTGATCTGTTGGAGGTCAAAGATGCGATCGCGATCGCAGTTGAGTTCAACTCCAAAAATTGGATTATCCTCTACTACAACAGACCCTACCCCGATTCGGCATCTATCGACAGATTTATGCCGATCGCTCTACCCGAAGAAAAAGCGCGCAACGGGGTTCCGTTTGCCTTACTATTTCGTCAAAAACATCGCCAAAACAATCGGTCTACTGGTCCGATGGTTGTTCGGAAATCCCTACCTCACACCGAAATCGCTTTCCGAACAGTGGAGTCTTCAGAAAAGACGCTCTCTTCAAATCTCGATTCTTGAGTTTAGGGTGCCGCTAGTTCCAGTGTCTGCGCTAACTGCCTCATGATGGTTGGGAGCAGTAATGCATCTTTGGCTAGCGTACCCAAATAACTCTCTAGATTCTACATAGATTAGGTGAAGATTGCATGTAGAGTTATAAATTTTTCGGATCGCCATTCTTACTCAAATCGGTTGTTAGACCTAGAAGATTAGCAAATCCTCACTATTCTAAAATAATTTTAATCATTTTTTTACATTTCGGAGATCGTCGGCTTCAGCATTCAGGAAACGAACAGAAATGCGATCGCCCACCTGCAACCCCAACTCCGCAGCCCGTCCGGCCCGCAACTCCAGCACCCGATCCACAGGCACCGAGGGGCCGTAAACTGCACAGGGTTCAGACGTACAGGGCGGTACGCTATCAGCAATTTCCACAACCGTCTCTTCGCGGATAAACACCATATCCAGAGGAACCGGAACATTCTTCATCCAAAAGCCCACCACCCTCGGCGGGTGAAACGGAAACAGCATCCCCCGGTTATCCGGTAAAGCCGGACGATACATTAACCCCAATGCCTGTTCTTCCGGCGTCTGCGGCACCTCCAACTCAAACAACTCCCCTTTAATCGTGGCTTCTGCCAGAATCGGGAGATTTTGGGCGCGAGACTCCTGCACCATAGGTAACTGGGCGATCGCATCCGGTGACGTACTCGTCGCGCTAGGAATAGAACACCCTAACAGACACGCACTAATGCCCGCCAATAAAAAAGTTGCTGAATATTTCATCACATTAGCTCCTACTTCAGAGCGCGATGTTGCCCTTTGACTCTCTTGTCGGGCTAGGGTTCCCGCAACACATAACCCACACCGCGCACTGTTTGAATTAAGCGCTTTTCCCCCTCATGCTCAATCTTGAGGCGTAAATAGCGAATATAGACCTCAATCACGTTCGATTCGCCCATAAAGTCGTATCCCCAGACATTCTCCAGAATCTGCTCGCGGGTTAGCACCTCGCGGGGATACTCCATCAGATACTTCAGCAGTTCAAACTCCTTCATCGTGAGTTCGATAACCCGCCCATTGCGAATGGCCTTGCGAGTGGAGAGATCCAACGCCAAATCGCCAAAGCGCAATTGCTCGTTCCCGCCCGGTTCTGGCTGAAGATACAAATGCACCAGGCGCAGAAACTCCTCGGCGCGATAGGGCTTGAGAAAATAATCATCCGCACCCGCCTCCAGACAAGCAACCCGATCTTCTACTGTATCGCGAGCCATGAGCATCAAAATCGGCGCAACATTCCCCATTGCCCGAATCTCAGCAGACAGTTGCAAGCCCGATTCTCCGGCCAGCATCCGGTCAATGGCAATCAAAGCCGGTCGCGATTCGCGAACCTTTTCTAGGGCAGTTTTCGCATCGCTAATCGCAATTGGATCGTAGCCCGATTCTTTGAGATCCAGGCTTATTTGTTGGGCTAAAACCGGGTCGGTTTCGACCAGTAAAATACAAGGGTTGGTTTCAGGTATCGGGGTCATACCGTTTTACGTTGCGGATGCTAGACATTTTAGCTTTTGCTAGCACTCGATTAGGGTAACTCGACCGAAGTCGGCTTCGCAATATGAGGTAAACCCCACCCCAACTTTTCGCGCAGGACTCGGAAAAATTCAGGGGATTGCAGGCGAATAAAGCGGGCGCTGTAGGGGGCTTTTTCAACGCGAACGCGGTCTTCTGGCAGAATATAACATCCGGCGTTCCCATCCACGACCATGACTAGGCGGTTGGGTTGAACGGGGAAAATGGTCACCGGATCGTTTTCGCTAAAGACCAAGGCTCTAGACGCCAGGGAATGGGGGCAAATGGGGACGAGTTGGAGTACCGGAACTTCCGGGGTAATGACCGGGCCGCCTGCACTCAGGGAGTAGGCGGTCGATCCGGTGGGGGTGGAAATAATTACCCCATCCGCCGCGATATCGACGAGAGCATGTTTGCCGACTTGGACTTCAAAGTGACACATGCTGGTCAGGGGTTCGCGGTGCAAAACCATCTCGTTTAAGCACATGGCTTCCCAGAGCAGGGTTGGCTCGCTTTCAGTGCTGCAAGGTCGAAAGACTTTGACCACCAACATCAGGCGTTCTTCTATCTCATAATCGCCTGCGATCGCCTGTTCTACGGCCTGTGAAAGTTGATTGACATAGGTTTCGGTTAAGAAGCCCATGTGACCTGTATTAATCGTTAACAGGGGAATTCCCGCCGGAGCCACTTGACGAAAAGCAGACAAAACGGTGCCGTCGCCGCCGAGGACGAAGGCCAAGCTCATGTCTGTGTCAAATCCCTTG
The DNA here is from genome assembly GCF_030285425.1 of Geitlerinema calcuttense NRMC-F 0142. Lineage (NCBI taxonomy): Bacteria > Bacillati > Cyanobacteriota > Cyanophyceae > Geitlerinematales > Geitlerinemataceae > Geitlerinema > Geitlerinema calcuttense. The sequence continues at coordinate 29,926 of NZ_JASVEJ010000014.1, forward strand.
GGGACTAACCCATCAATGGGAGTGTGGCAAACGGGTCGGTCGGGATGAGAGTATCCCAAAATACCGCCTGTGCCTGTCGCTACACAGACTTCCCACCCGCAAGCGGTCAGTTTTTCTTGTAACGTTGCCGCTACCTGACAGGCAATCGGTTTAATGTCGTTATAAATAATCCCAGCTTTGGGCACGCCGCTACCGAATAAAAGGTGTCTAAAAATAATCGAGGTTCTCTAGGGAACAGCTTGCTGTTCCGCTGAGGGGAGTTCATCCATTTGACTGGGAACTGGATTTAGAAGGCGTCTTTTTAGAACGTTTTTTCTTGTTCTTGTCCCGCTCGTAATCCAACTCCTTCAGTTTTTTCAAAATGCGACTGAAATAGTCTTGCATATACGATTCTAAGGTGGTTGTTTCTTTGGGGTCTAGTCCCAAAAGGAGATAAACTTCGTCCATTGAGGCGGTTAGCGGTTTGCCGGAGGCTTGAACTTCTGCGAAGGCAAGGCGATCGGCAACATTTTGACCCCATTGGAAAAATCGGGTAATGCGGCGCATCAGGCGTAAAAAGCCGAGGGGCATTCGGGCGATTTTGGCTTCGCGATCGCCTAAGCGCTCGCACAAGCGGATAATTTCATAACCGCTCCAAGCTCTCGAACCGACGGCGGGTAAAATTCGGTTTTCGGCTTCGGGCACGCTGATGGCACGTACGGCTAGTTTAGCAATGTCTTGCGTATCCATATAAGCTACCGGCGAGGCTTCTCCCGTGACCCAAACGGTTTGTCCGTCTAGGATGGGGATGGCGTACTGGCTAATTAGCCCTTGCATGAAGCCGCACAGTCGGAAAACGGTGTAGTTCAGCCCAGATTCTTTTAAAAAGAGTTCTGTACAGTGTTTGATTTCCATTAAGGGAACGTCCGAGTGTTGGTCGGCGTTCAAGATGGAGAAAAATATAAATCGCTGCACTCCCGCAGTTTTAGCCGCTTGAATCAGCGCCACTTTGCCTTCCCAGTCCACCTCTTTGATGCCTTGCGGATCGGTCGGTCGAGCGGTGGCTGTGTCAATGACGGCTTCAATTCCAGCTAGAGCGGCGCTTAGGGTATCTGGTTCGCACAAATCTCCCTGTACGAGTTCAGCACCCCATTCTTTTAAGAAAGAAGCTTTTCTGGGATTCCGAACCAGGCAGCGAACTTGAAAGCCTTCGTCGAGAGCGCGACGAGTCACCTGCCTTCCGAGAGTACCAGTGGCACCGACAACCAATAAGTTCATTAGAGATTAATTAAAATGAATCGTTAACTTTTTATAAGATATTATCAGAAATCCTTGCATTCTGGCCGGAAATCCCCCAAGCCGATAGTTGCTGTTGGGGTCATACAGGTGTCACCCTGAAGACAGGATCGCATTGCTGTTGCTTATTTTTCATCGCCCTATTATGTCTAAGCCTCAAGTCTCGCCTGCTCTACAGTCGATGGAGTCGCTCAGTTGCGAGGTTCAACACCCGGTTGATTTGGATAGCCTCCGACACTTACACGGTCAGTTGCTCAGTGTTGAGAAGTCCCAACGCATGGCTGAGTTTTTTAGTTTGTTAGGCGACCCCAACCGCCTGCGAATCCTCTCAGCTCTAGCGTTGCAAGAGTTGTGCGTCTGCGATCTGGCAGCGGCGGTTAAAATGAGCGAGTCTGCGGTTTCTCATCAATTGCGAAGTTTGCGAACCATGCGTTTAGTCGGCTATCGCAAACAAGGTCGAAATGTGTTTTATCGGCTTAAGGATAGTCATGTCTTCAATTTGTATCGAGAAGTGGCCGAACACTTAGATGAGACAGATGATTAAGTTTTAAAATAGCAAAAGGTGAAGAGCGAACCGTAGCGCGATCGCACTCTTCACAAAGGGGGCAATTTAGAACCCCTAATGGGGCAGCAAATGCCCGAATTTACAGGTTTTCGCCTTCTTCGGGGCCTTGAATTTTCAGCAGTAAAAAGCCGAATCCTAGACCAACTAGAATCAGAATTGAAGACAAAAGAGCAGCATTTAAAATTTCAGCAGCCATTGCTTAAAATTTCCTTTGTTTTAAGTTTCAAGTGAGTCCTAGGACAGATAGAATAGAGCTAAAACCTCCATCAATTGAAAGTTTCACAACGAAAGCTCAGCTCGCTAGCATGTATTTTAGACTAGTTTGACAACAAAACTTTAACCCGACAGAGTAAAAATCTGTCTATCTGATGGCGTGCAGGAGGACTATGCCTTCTCGGATTGCGGTCACTCTAGGAGATCCGGCTGGGATTGGCCCAGAAGTGATTCTCATGGCGTTAGCAGACGCTCAATGGCTTCGCGGCTGCGAGGTGACAGTGATTGGTTCGCGCTCGGTTATTCAGACGACTTATCAATCGCTGTCCCGTTTGGGCATTGCTGCGGCCGATCCGGACGAACTCTCGACGATCGATATCCCTTTACCGGGGGAAATTGCGATCGCTCAAGGGGATGCCGTTTCCGGAGCCGCGAGTTTTGCCTACCTCGATCGGGCGATCGCGCTAACCCTAGCGGGTCAATTTCAGGCCATTGTCACAGGGCCCATTGCTAAATCTGCATGGAAAGCCGCCGGACATTTTTATCCCGGACAAACGGAACTGCTAGCCGAACGAGCGGGAGTCAGTGAGTTTGGCATGTTATTCGTGGCGCGATCGCCCCACAGCGGGTGGACGCTGCGAACCTTGCTCGCAACCACGCATATTCCGTTGCGAGCCGTTGCTGATACCCTTTCTCCCGATTTGATGAGTCGCAAACTCGCTTTGCTCGTGAGGTGTTTGCACCAGCAATTCAACATCGCATCGCCTAGAATTGCGATCGCTGGATTAAACCCCCACAGCGGCGAACAGGGACAACTCGGACGAGAAGAACAAGATTGGTTAATCCCTTGGATTGAGCAACAGCGCTCTGTTTATCCGTCCTTGACCCTAGACGGCCCCGTTCCCCCCGATACCCTTTGGGTAAAACCCACTCAAGCCTGGTATGGGGCGAATCCTGCGGGCAATATCCATGACGCTTATTTGGCGCTTTACCACGATCAAGGCTTGATTCCCGTCAAAGCAATGGCTTTCGATCGAGCCGTTAATACTACCATTGGTTTGCCGTTTATCCGGACTTCTCCCGATCACGGTACGGCCTTTGATATTGCGGGTCGAGGACTGGCAAGTCCTACCAGTATGCGGGAATCTTTGCAACTTGCTGTGGGTCTATGCGAACCGCAAGCGGTTAATGTTTGATGACTTTTGCAATATCTCTTAATATAATTTGAGGTGAGCTAGCGTGACAATAAAAATCGTTCAGTATATCTGACTACAAAGTCACTGCTACTCAAATTGTATCGATAGAGATTTTAAATTATTGACTGCACGCTCTCAGCCTTGCAAACGGTTGGATTAAATAAACAAGAGGAAAAATATGCTCCAATCTATCCAATATTCCCTAGAGCTGATTCAAGACGAAGCCCGTCAACTCGTGCAAGCGGGTGTCGTGAGTCGCCAACAGCCAATCTACGTCTTGTGCAAGTACATTCCCGCCAGAGAATGGGGATGTGTGGAATGCGAACTGGAAAAAAATGACTTCTTGCTCCGCGATCGGATTGGCGATCTGTTAGGCTCCGAAGCGTGGGATAACGATTAAACTTTAACCAAATGCAAGTCACGAGGACTTTGTAAGCCCGAATAAATGCACCGATAGAAACTGACAAAGCCGTAAGGCAGTAGCAGTCCTTCAGAAAGCCCTTATCAAGAGAATCGCTAGCTTAGATTCCCTAAATTGGGCGCAAGCGCTAGCGATTCTCGCAACATCTTAGGATAGAACAAAACTCAAGAAGCCGGATCTTGCTCGCGTAATTTTTCGAGTTCGAGCCGAATAGCCGCAATTTGGGCGGTTAGCTCTTGTAACTCTAGTTGAGCATTCGGTTCAGCAGCCGGGGGAGCTGTATTGAGATCGGGTGGGGGAGGCGATACCGTTACCTCTACTTCTTCAGCGCTCCGGCTTCCCCCTTGATTTATTAAACTATCAACAAACCGCCGCGCCTCTTGCTCGGTCATTTCTCCTTTCTCAGCCAGTTTTTGGGTAAGCTGGTTGAGATCGAGTTGGAGTTGGGCTAAATTTTCCTCTCGTTTTTGCGGATCTTGGAGAGATTCTACAAGAGACGTAGTAGCACCAAGGGTGACGTGAAAACTTTGTTGTAGGAAATTGACAAGACTATCGGAGTTCATCTTGATTTAGAGTGATGATAGCTGACTGCCCCGATCTTACTGGAAATCTTGATTCGGGAGCATCAAGGGAAACAGTTGTGTAGTTGCGCTTAAAACTCCTCCATCAGAACAATCGCGGCGGCTGAAACAAGAGGAAACGTTTTCACAAAACCACCTCTGTCTCTGACGAGACCAGAGGAGGAGTCGTTAGTCTTAACTGTCTACGCAGCATATCTTAAATCCCGTCGTTTCTGAGCGCTGTATTATAAACTACGATCCTTTAGGGAGAGTGTCTAAGGCCGCGAGAACCCGCTGATAGCGTTCTTGAAGATCGTTGCGATCGAACTGTTCAAACGTCCCCTCTTGAGACCCTCGAATAATCATGCGAGCCTGACGCAGCAAGGCTTGTCGATCGCTCTGGTGATGGGCGTGGGTGATAATCGTGGCGATCGCCTCTAGCAGCCGGATCGACACCGCCACATCCGAACGCCCGTATTGGCGAATTTGAGTAAACGCCGTTTTCACCAACTCTGCAAACTGAATCGGTTGAGCAATCAAGCGCAAACAGTCCTGTTCGTCGTAGCGATAGGGAGAGGGAAATTGCCGTTCCGCCAAATCGCTCAAAGCAATACTCAATTGATCGATACATTGAATCGCAGTAAACGGATCGTTAACGCTCGGAGAAATCGCCCGCAGCGCAATTTCCACCAACTGATTAATGGAAAATTCAATATCTTGGGCTTTGGTGCGCTGTTTTCCGAGAATAAACGCCTGCTGAATTTGCTCGCATACGGCTTCCTCTAGGGGTTGCGGCGACCAAACCTTTGCCAACGATCGACCGCGAACGATAAAGTCGCCGGGATGACATTGAAGGCAAATTAACAAATCGCGATCGCGCGCCGTTTTCATCAATTGGCGATCGTCCACAACTTGCAAATAGCCGCTATTGAGGGCAATCAAAGGTTGAGCTTTGACCTCAAAATCGATGGGGATGTGCGCTTCCTGATGCTGAGGCCGATCGTTGCGTCCCACTTTTTTAGGAAACAAGCGCTCAATTGCCTGTTTGAGGTCGCGATTGACTTCACCAACGACTTGGCTAGCTTGAATAGAGGTGGAAACATGGTGAAAAAAGTAGATCAGCACCCCAATACTGAGCAAACTTAATAAGATACCCACCGTCACCGAAGTTTGAGGCACGAATACATCGTAATCGCTGCCCCGAACACTCCGCAGCACCATTAAGCAATAAATAAAGGTGGCAATATACGTTCCTAACACCACCTGATTGCCCGTATCGCCCATAAAGTTGCGGAGGAGGCGCGGGCCAAATTGAGAAGCGGCCAGCGTTAAGGCAACAATAACGATGGAGAAGGTTGTTCCGGCGATCGCCATCATGGAACTGGCAATAGTCGATAAGACCGTCCGAGCGCCTTCAGGACCGCCTGCATAGACCCAATTTAAACCATCAAACTCATCAGATTGGGTCATGCGATCGAATTGCAGCATCGCAAAGGCCAAAGCCACAGCCCCCGCCGCCATCAGGGTCGGAACAAACCAATAGCTAGCACGAAGCGCCTCCCAGAGGGGTTGCAAGCGAGATTTATTCATGTCGATCCGCATCTCGGCTGGGTGGTGCGTCCCCGTTGGTCTGATTTTGTTGGCGCATTAAGACTAACTGCTTCAGCGATCCGCCAATACTGAGGGGTTTAGGGACTTCCCGATCGCCTGATGGCCATCCTTCGCGCTGGCGAGAGCGATCGCCATCGGTTTCTTCAGTTTGATCGTGGAAGAGGATTTGCTGGGTGGGGAAGGGTAGATCGATCCCATGTCCAACTAGCGTTTGAGCAACAGCCGTTAAAACGCGATCGCGGCTATCGAGGGAATCCGCGCGTCTCGGCGGTTTAATCCACCAGCGTAGGCGAATATTAATGGTACTTTCCGCTAAATCAACAACTAAAGCATCGGGTGAGGGTTCTGCCAATACCTCATCCATACCATTGAGCGTGTCTAAAATCAGTTGCTTGGCTTGTTGCACGTCATCGCCATAGCCAATCCCAATATCGTATTCTAAACGGCGATTCTCAAAGGCGGTATTGACCGTTACGGAGTTGGTGAATAATTCTGCATTGGGAATCACCACGCGCCGCCCATCGTAGGTTCTAATCGTCGTAGCGCGAGTTTGAATCTCTTCAACCGTTCCCTCAAAGTTTTTGAAGACAATCTGATCGTTAATTTGAAAGGGTTCAGTTAACAGAATTAATATTCCGGCTAAAAAATTCTGTAAGATATCCCGGAATGCAAAACCAACCGCAACCCCACTAATCCCTAAGAGTTGGACTAAATCTCCGGGTTGGAACGTCGGAATCACAATCGATAAGGCGATAAACAGGCCTAAAAGAACCATCGCCCCCTGGGATAATCGACCGAGAACCAATCCTAAATTCCGGGCTTGGCGATGTCTGCGAGTAACGCGCCGAATCGCCCGTTTTAACAGTCTGGCACCGAACCAAAATAGAGCAAAAACAATGACAGCAATGAGTAGATTGGGCAGCAGGATGATGAAACTATCCACCATCGCTTGCATATTAGCGCCTGCTGCCTGAAAAGACTCTTCAAGATTCATTACTAACTACCTGTCATCTGCAAACAGTTTAGATGGTAATCAGTTGGAGAAGTCTTAACATCTACCGTCGAACAGAACTGAGTTCAGCGATTATGAGGGAGTTCTGACTTCAATCACGCTGCCATTAAAGTTATAGGTCATGCCTTCAAGCTCTACGGGAGTCCCGATTTTTAGCTTGCTGTTACCCAGAACCAGACCATTGTCCGTCATTTGGGCATTACCACCCAAGGTGAGTAGCATATCTATCGAGAAAGTGCGATCGCCTCTAGGGTCAGTTTTTGCCTGTACCGAACCATCAGGTTGCGGAACAACCACCGTCCTTTCGAGCAATTGAACGGACTTCACATCCACCCGTCCATAGGGTTGGTTGCGAATAATGATATTCGTCCTTTTGGTTTCATTAAATTCATTAACCAAGTTTTGCGGGTTGAGAATACTTAAACCCCGCACAATCACATCAACTTCTACGGGTCTTGTTTGGACGCCCACTTGAGCCACCGATCCAGACGTTCCTGGAAAGAAAAAGATGCCAAACAACACCATCAGAATCACAATGGCTGCACCTAAATCGAGAATGCTCAGTTTGCCGAATAAGCGACCTTTAGAGTCCAAAATAGCCATAAACTTGGGTTTCCAGTAACCGAGAAATGCGTCAGATCCCTAGCTGCCACCTCTAGGGTCAAAGTGCGATCGCAGAATAATCAACAGACAGGATAACACGACTCGGCCGCCTTACCGGGGTTCCCTGACTCAGAGGTTAATTTGCCTGAGTCACCGACGGTCTATCTAACGATTGCACATCCGCCGCCGATAGCCCTTCGCCTTGCAAGCCAAAATGCCAAAGCGCCGCCGCCGCCTCTGCTTGAGTTACTGTTTTTTGGGGTTGAAACAGCGTCGTGTAACCAAACGCCCGCCGAATATTCGACTGTTCGCCATTGGCAAAATCGGCTAAGACTGCACGTAAGGCTCTCGCATTAATCCGAGAAGCATCTTGAAAACCCCAACGTTCCTCTACCGCTTCCACCGTAGCCGTCGGTAGGGCTTGGCGCGTATCAAGCGGCACCTTCCATAGCACCAATTGTTCGCGCGTTAGGGGCGCATCCGGTCGAAATGTCACCGCCGTCGCTTCCCCAGTCAGGGCGCTAGGAATCAAACCCGCCTCTGCAAGGCCTTGAATAATCGCAAAATCGCGATCGCTGCGCGGGACATCCTGAAACGTCGGTTCGGCCGTTGTTGCGGCTATCCGAATTTGTCGGCCCGGACTATTAGCATAAAACCGATTATTAGCAGCCACCAACCACCGCGCATACTGGCGGCGAGTCATCGCCTGATTCGGCTGAATAGTTTCATTGTCAAATATCCCCAACGCCGTCAAATCTTGCACGTACTGGCGCAACTGTTCGGGCGTTTCATTCGCCACCGCTGGGTTTTGGGGTTGGGGAGAAGGGCTAGGCGCGGGGCTAACCACCGCTTGGGGTTCGCCTTCAAGATATTTCAGGACAAACTCAGTCGGCGCATTCTCGCCCGCTTGAGCCGTTTCCCAAGACACTTTCACCTGTAGATCGTCCCGACGCGCCGCTAGGGTATTGGGTTCTGAGTCTGAGGTCGCTTCTACCAATTGCCAATTATTCGCTTGAAATTGGGCTTGATAAAACTGTTCAATTTGGGCCGCAGAATCAGGGCTTGTCCAACGGGTGAGTTGTCCCGGTTCGCCCTCGGCTAGCGGCGAGACAGTTTGAAGTTGAGCGTTAGGATAGCGGGGAATTTCTGAGGGAAAATCAGCAGGCAACTCTGCCTGAGTAGGGTTGGGCGCAAACAAAGCCGGATTATTTTCTAGCCTGGGGTCTGCTGCTAAGGAACGTTCCGCTGTCTGACCGAGAGGGCTGTTGGCACAGGCGGTCAGGGAGGCGGCTAAACTAGCAACAACTGCGAACAAAACAGGGCGTTTCATGCCAATCAATATTACCGATGGACAATCTTCTCTACCTTAGCTTAGAGGTTGTGGCGATCGCCTCTGAAACCGGAGAAATTGGCACGTTATTCCGCTGGGCGGTTGAGCGTTCTTGAGGGGCGAAGATTGCACAAAGCCCGGTCTGCAAGACTAATTTCTGGTGTCGTTTTTAAATAATCTCCTACCCAGTTACAGCTATATTCCAGGAGGTTCAGCTTGAGAATAGCTTCTAAATTCCAAACAATCGCCGTGCGATCGTAACCTCCGGAGACTAGCGTTTTACCATCCGGGCTAAAGGCAACGGAAAGAACACCGGAAGCATGACCGCTGAGGGTGCTTAATAAAGTCCCCTCAACCGACCAGAGCTTGACCGTATTATCTAATACTCCTACTGCAACTTGCTGACCGTCTGGACTAAACGCCACCCGCGTTAAACCCATTTTGCTGGCTTCTAAAGTCCGCAGCAGTTGACCTTGGGAATTCCACAGCCGCAACTGTCCGTCCCGTCCGGCGGTAGCAATCTTTTGGTTATCTGGACTAAAGGCAACCCCCCAAATCTCACTGGTATGTCCTTCTAGAAAGACATCGGGCGTTTCAGCGAGGGAGTTGGGTTGCTGCCAGCGCCACAGTTTTGCGGTTCCATCTAGACTCGCGGTGGCGATCCGTTGACCATCAGGACTAAAGGCTACATCCCAAATTCGTCCTTCATGGGCCGGGAGCGTTTGCAGCAGCACAAAGTCTCCAGACTCTTGACGCTGCCAGAGTTTGAGGGTGCGATCGTCTCCAGCCGATACCAGAAACTGTCCATCTGGGCTATAAGCCAGTCCGTAAATGGCGGCTTTGTGGCTGCGGAGGGTAGAGATTTGCTCGTTGTTTAAGTTCAACAGAGAAATATCGCCGCTAGCACCTGCGATCGCTAAGGTTTGCGTGCTAGGGTCAAAAGCTACTGTGTAAAATGGCGTGCTAGCCAGCGGCAGTGCTTGAATAAAAGAGCCATCCTCGTTCCAGAGTCTGACCGTTTGACGCGAGACTGTAATAATCCTGCTGCGATTGCCATCCGGGATATACGCTACCCGCCACAACACATCAGAACGATCTGCGAGAGCCTTCGATAAAGGGGTTGAGAGATTCCATAACTTAACGATGCCCTCATCGCTGGCAGAAGCTAGAACTTGACCATCCGGACTAAAGCGAACCACCCGAATGACCGCACGATGCTCTCGCAAGGTTCTCTTTAAAACGCCATCTAAGTTCCACAGCTTAATCGTTTTATCCGCACTCGCCGAGGCGATCGCTTTGCCATCGGGACTAAAGGTAACATTCTGAACTTCGGCGGTATGGCCTTCTAGGGTGTGGAGCAACTCTCCCTCGCGACTCCAGAGTTTAACCCGGTTATCCGCAGCACCAGAGGCGATCCGTTGCCCGTCGGGACTAAACGCGACCGTCCACACAGCAGCGTTGCCATTATCTAGGGTGCGAATTAAGCGGCCCTCGCGATTCCAGAGTTTAATTGTATTATCTAAACTGGCCGAGGCGAGCAGTTGTCCATCGGGACTAAAGGCGACGCTCCACACGGCAGATTGATGACCGGAAAGGGTTTGCACTAAAGTTCCATCCGCACGCCAAAGCTTAATAGTGCGATCGCTGCTAACGGTTGCCAGCGTTTGACCATCGGGGCTAAATGCCACATCCCAAATGGCGGCAGTATGGCCCACCAGAGTCGTCTGTCGCGTGCCATCAAGCCTCCAAACCGGAACGGTACCATCCAAACCAACAGCAGCAATGGTTTGACCGTCGGGGCTAAATTTCGCCCGATATAAGGTCGCCTCGTGCGAGAAGCTGTTAACGAGTTGACCGTCTCGCTGCCACAACTTCAGGGTGCGATCCGATCCGGTGGTGGCGAGCAATTGCCCATCAGGACTGAAATCAACGCTCAACCCCCCGATATGTTCTAGGCGATTCATTTCATCTGCCCCATAGACTGCGGTTTCTAAGACCTGGTGGGTGGTTTGGTCTAACCGGGCTTGCAGGGTAGGGTTCAGTTGTTTCAGGTTTTGAAATTTGCGGCGCGCTTGTATGGCTTGCACCAGGGCGTCGAGGCGCTGATAGGAGGCAAAACTTCCTTGAGAGGCCGCCGCGATCGCTTCCACCTCGCTGGCTGCCGCTTGACTGTAGGCAAGGGTCGCTCGATGATAGGCATACAGCGTCATTCCCCCCAATCCGGCTGTTGCAGCTAGGGCAACACTGAGCAGTTTTGAGAGTTGGCGCTGGCGTTGGGCGCTTTTTTGTTCCAGGGCTAGCCGCACTTCCGCTTCTTGCAGGCGTTCCATTTCCAGGGTTTTCTGCACTTCTCGCCGTTCCATTTCCTGGCTAGCTGCTAGATAGCGGTAGTCGAGATCGCTTAAGCTTTGGCGCTGCGTCCAGTCTAAAACCTCTTGCAGGGCTTGTCCCCTGAGCAGGCGCGACTCATCTTGACATTGGGAGGCCAGCCAAGCGTTGAATAACTGGGAGTAGGGACGCAGGGCATCTAATTGTTGGGCGAGCCATTCCCGGTTAAACACGGTCTGATAGATCGGATTTTTAATTCGCAGATAGCCGGAGTGTTTCTCAACTAACCCAGAAAGTAATAATGCCGTTTGGGTGGGGGAGTCATTGGCGAGAACGCGGGTTTCCAAGACTTGCTGATACAATCCGAGAATGCGTCCGGCTTTTTGTTCGTCAAATAAGAGGCGATCGCGAATGGTTTTGAGGTGTTCGGGTTCGTCTTGAGCCTCCCAGTTTTCCAGAATGCAGGTTTGCACGATTTGGTCAATTTGACCCTGGCTTAAGTTAACGGATGTCTCCTCTCCAATCTGGGCCAGCACTAACTGACATAACTTTTGGGTTAAAAAAGGCTGTCCGCCCGTCCAATCAAAGATGCGGTTGAGAACGTCTGGGGCGTTGAGGTAATACTTTTCTAAGCCCTTGAGTAAGGGGGTAGCGTCTTCGGGTTGAAACCCCTGGAGGGCGATCGCTCTGCCAATATTAAAGGGGGTGCGGGTTTTGTCGCTAATTAAATCGCTTGGCGTTGTCACCCCAAATAGGGCAAAGGTGAGGCGACTATAGTTAGGATTATCGGCTCGATAGTTATAAAACGCTCGAATCAGGGCAAAAAAGTCATCGGTGGAAAATTGCAAGCTGAGGATGGTATCAATTTCATCAATGAAGATCGCAATCGGCTGTTGGATTTCCACGAGTAAAACTTTGTCAACCAACTCGCCCAACCGCGCCACGCTGGATAGATGCGTTTGACTGCGCCACCACTGACTGATATTGATGGGTAAGGAAAACCGCTTGCTTAAAAATCCGGCGATCGCTGCATACCATTGCTCAACGGTAATCTGTTGGGTGCCAATGCCCGACAAATCAATAGTGGCACACCGTACCCCAACCTGTTGCAAGCGTTCGGCAGTTTTCACCCGCAAGCTAGATTTCCCCATTTGTCGGGAGTTAAACACATAACAGAACTCACCTTGCAGCAAGGCATCAAACAGTTCGCGATCGGCAGCACGTTCAACATAGGTCGGATCGCTAGAATGTAAGCTACCGCCAACCTGATACGTAGAGTGAGAGGATAAAAGCATAAAAGTAGCGCCTAGAAGCGCATGGGTTTAAGTTGATGCTTGCAAATTGGGCGATCGCGTGCGGCTAATTCTGAAGTGGTTTGCAAATAATCTCGAACCCACTGACAACCATATTCGAGCAAATTCAGCTTCAGGACTGCTTCTAAATTCCAGACAATGGCACTGCGATCGTAGCTACCGGACGCCAGCGTTTTGCCATCGGGACTGAATGTCACCGAAAGAACGCCGGAAGTATGACCGCTTAAGGTGCTTAACAGGGTGCCCTCAACCGACCACAACTTGACCGTATTATCTAAAACACCAGCGGCGATGAATTGCCCATCGGGACTAAATGCCACCCGCGTTAAGCCCATATCATCTCCTTCCAGAGTCCGAATTAACTGTCCCTGGCGGTTCCACAGATATAATTGACCGTTGCGCCCCGTCGCCGCAATCAGTTGGCTGTCGGGACTAATGGCAACGCCCCACATTTCGCTGCCGTTGCCTGAAAGAACGAGGTGAAGCTCTTCTGCAAGGTGGCCTGGGGTATCCCAAGTCCAAAGCTTGACCGTGCCATCTAAACTGCTGGTGGCGACAAACTGACCATCGGGACTAAACGCCAAATTCCAAATGCGACCTGTATGGGCGGGTAGCGTTTGGCGCAATTGAAATTCGTTGCGCTCGTCGCGCTGCCAGAGTTTGAGGGTGCGATCGTCTCCAGCCGATACGAGAAACTGACCGTCCGGGCTATAGGCCAGTCCATACACTGCTGCACGATGAGCAGTGAGGCGGGTAGTTTCGCCACTCTTCCAATCTATCAGTAAAATTTCGCCGCTAGCTCCCGCGATCGCTAAAGTTGATTCCGTAGGGCTAAAAGCGCCAGCATAAAATAGAATTGCGCTAACGGGTAAGGATTTCACTAAGACGCCATCGGATCGCCACAAGCGAATCTCTTGACTAGAGATCCCAGCAATCAGCGCTTCATCCGCATTTCCCGGAGCATAAACCACCTGCCACAGCACATCAGGATGGTTGTGCAAGCCTACAAACAAGGGGTTATGGGTGTTCCACAACTTCACTGTGCCATCGGCGCTTGAAGAGGCGAGAGTTCGTCCGTCGGGGCTAAAGGCCACTGCCCGCACGGTTCCCCGATGTTCTCGATAGGTTCTCATTAACTCGCCGTTTTGATTCCACAGCTTCAGGGTTTTATCAGAACTGCCAGAGGCGATCGCGCTACCATCTGGACTAAAAGCAACGCTCAACACCTCCGCACTATGACCGCTGAGGGTTTTGAGCAATGCGCCTTCGCGACTCCACACCTTGACTAAATTATCGGCTCCCCCAGAGACCAGCTTTTGGCCGTCTGGGCTAAAAGCAACGCTCCAAACGGCTTTATCGTTTTCTAGGGTGCGGATGGAGGTGCCGTCCAGGTTCCACAGCTTAATCGTATTATCAACGCTGGTGGAGGCTAACCGCTGACCGTCCGGGCTAAAGGTAATATCCCAAGCGGCTGCCTGATGCGCTGTAAAGCTTCTCACCAACGTTCCATCCGCCCGCCAAAGCTTAATAGTGCGATCGCCGCTAGTGGAGGCAATGGTTTGTCCGTCGGGGCTAAAACTCACTCCCCAAATAGGAGCCGTATGACCGATTAAGGTGGTTAACAGAGAACCTTCAATGCTCCAAACGGGAACGGTGCCATCTAACCCAGCGGCAATCAAGCGCTGGCTATCGGGACTAAATTGCACCTCATAAACCGTCGCGCTGTGGGTGAAGGTGCGGACGAGTTTGCCATCGCGCTGCCACAACTTCAAGGTGCGATCCGTTCCAGCAGTGGCGATCCATTGACCATCCGGGCTAAAACTGACACTTAATACCCCCCCTTGCTGGGCGGCGATCCGGTTCGCCTCATCTGCCCCGTAGACAGCTGTTTCTAGGGCTTGATGCGTTTTTTGGTCTAAACGCGATCGCACGGACGCAGGAAGCAGCCACAGCCGGTAAAACTTGCGCCGCGCTTGCATGGCTTGCACCAGGGCATCAAGGCGCTGATAGGAGGCAAAACTCCCTTGAGAGGCCGCCGCGATCGCTTCAACTTCGCTGGCGGCTGATTGACGATAGGCGAATAAGGCAATTCCCGCAAAACCTGCCGTTGCAATTAACGCGACGGTGAGCAGTTTTAGGAGTTGGCGCTGGCGTCGGGCGCTTTTTTGTTCCAGGGCTAGCCGCACTTCCGCTTCTCGCAGGCGTTCCATTTCCAGGGTTTTCTGCACTTCTCGCCGTTCCATTTCCTGGCTAGCTGCTAGATAGCGGTAGTCGAGATCGCTTAAGCTTTGGCGCTGCGTCCAGTCTAGAACCTCTTGCAGGGCTTGTCCCCTGAGCAGCCGCGACTCATCTTTGACATTGGGAGGCCAGCCAAGCGTTAAATAACTGGGGAGTAGGGACGCAGGGCATCTAATTGTTGGGCGAGCCATTCCCGGTTAAACACGGTTTGATAGATTGGATTTTTGATTCGCAGATAGCCGGAGTGTTTTTCAACTAACCCAGATAACAGCAGTTCTGTTTGAGTGGGGGAGTCATCGGCGGGAACGCTGGTTTCAAAGAGTCGCTGATACAATCCGAGAATGCGTCCGGCTTTTTGTTCGTTAAACAAGAGGCGATCGCGAATGGTTTTGAGGTGTTCGGGTTCGTCTTGAGCCTCCCAGTTGTCTAGAATCTGCTGTTGTACGATCTCATCGAGTTCTTGAGGGCTTAACTGGAGCGGCGTTTCTAGGGAGGCGCGAGCCACAATCAACTGACATAACTTTTGGGTTAAAAAAGGCTGTCCGCCCGTCCAATCAAAGATGCGGTTGAGAATGTCTTGAGGATTGAGATACGCTTGGGCAAGTCCGGCGAGCAGGGGGGCGGCTTCTGAGTGCTGAAACCCTTGAAGGGCGATCGCGGTGCCAATATTAAACGGGGTGCGGGTTTTGTCGCTAATTAAATCGCTCGGTGTTGTCACCCCAAATAGAGCGAAGGTGAGGCGGCTATAGGTGGGATTATCGGCTCGATAGTTATAAAATGCTCGAATCAGCGCAAAAAAGTCATCGGTGGAAAATTTCAGGCTGAGGATAGTATCAATTTCATCAATGAAAATGACAATCGGCTGTTGGATTTCCACGAGTAAAACTTTGTCAATGAGTTCTCCCAACCGTGCCACGCTGGATAGATGGGTTTGACTGCGCCACCACTGACCGATGTTGATGGGTAAGGAAAACCGCTTGCTTAAAAATCCCGCGATCGCTGCATACCATTGCTCAACGGTAATCTGTTGGGTACCAATGCCCGACAAGTCAATGGTGCCGCACTGTACCCCAACCTGTTGCAAGCGTTCGGTGGTTTTCACCCGCAAGCTAGATTTCCCCATTTGTCGGGAGTTAAACACATAGCAGAATTCACCTTGCAGCAAGGCGTCAAACAGTTCGCGATCGGCTGCGCGTTCAACGTAGGTCGGATCGCTAGGAGGTAAGCTACCGCCGACCTGATAGGCTGATTGAGAGGATAAGAGCATAAGTCGTACTGAACTCCATCAAGGTCTGTATCCGCAGTCCCTCACTGTTCAATGGGGTTGAGCGGTTATTTCAACACCTGACTGAAGTAGGCGCGATAAAGATTGCAACTCGGTAGTGCCCGTTGATTTTGGAAACTCACTAAACCTAGCCCTTGCAATTTAAAAGCTTGGGTGGGATGCAAAAGCGCCCCTTCTGGGGTTAAAAGGGTTTGCTTCATAGCATTCAGCAATTCAGGGTCTTGTTCCAGACAAGCAAGTTGCTGGCGTAAATGGCTGCTAAAAATGCTATCGGGCGCGATCGCAGTTTGGGTAAATTCCTTGGGTTCAATAGGGCGCTGGCTGAGATCGAACAGAGCAAGCTGAGTTAAATAGGGATGTCCGCCCACTAAATTTAACAGGGTTTCGGCATAAGCATTTTCGGATGACAACCCGTAACGCAGGGTTAACTCTTTCACCCGATCGAGGTTGAAACACGATAGCTCAATGGATAGCCCCACATTGAAGGGCGATTGATGTAAATTCAGCGGCAAATAGGCTTCTGTGGAATGGACAATCACCAGGCGCAAACGCTGCCATAGCTCTCGGTTAACGCCCCCATGTTTTCCCTGTTCGTACCACGCTCGCAACATCCCAAAAAAATCGGCGGCAATATGGGGATAGTTGAAAACGACGTTGACTTCATCTAACACTAAGAGCAAGGGGCTAGGATCGGCCGGAAGCAAATAGGTTTCAAAATAATCCGAACAGCTATAACTCCCGCCAAATAAGGAATCCCAACGTTCCTCTAGTTCAGTTGGCAAACCCAAGGCTCTAGCGACCATTGCACAAAACCATCGCAGAAACTGATCGAGATCGGTAAAGATGCGATTATCTGCCAACTGCAAGCTAATGGCGGCGGTGCGGAGTCCTCGATCTTCAGCATGGCTGAGAATGCGAGCCATCAGGGAGGTTTTGCCAAACTGACGCGGTGCTTTAATCCGGATCAGCGCTCCTGGGGTAAATACCTCGTCGTTACAGAGTTTTTCCGCAGGGGGTCGATAGATATAAAAGGGCGAGTCGAGTTCTAACTGACCTTTAAGAGGGGTTTGCTGAAGGTGAGTTAACACAGAAGCGGACCGATCGTTGTCTTGGCTTAAATAATCATCGGTGGCGATCGCCAGTCCAAAAGCTTGGAAATAAGCTTCTAGGGTGGGATAGTCCACGGGCTTTTGGCGGTGGCGTACCTTGGTGAGGGTGTTATTGCTTAACCCAGTGCGATCGCTCAGTTGTTCTAGGGTATACGGTCTACCCAAATTTTCGCGCAAAGCGGATAGATGCTCGGCAGCCTGCAACCGTTGCCAGCCATGCGAACTCAGAACTACGCCTCGCTTTCTTCTCGAAGAACTTAATCGATCGATCATGGGCATTCAACAAATGCGTCTCTCTAAGGCATAACTCTCCTGATTATCCCAGGTTGCTTTGGACAGCGCTATAAGTTGCGGCTCCTCTCGCTTAAGTTTCGTGACTAACCTGCGATCGTGAGTGGCTAAGAAGGATAGTTATATACAAAAATAAGTCTTAAGAAAGATGACCAAAAATGGCAATTCTCTATAGTTTCAGGGTACTGCACTTTCTGCCCCATCATCAACTTTTTATTCAACAGCCCGATTGCCTGTTGAAACGTCCCCTAGAGTGCTGATTCGCCCCAAACATCCCATTCATTCTTTCAGTCAATGACCATGCTGGATTTTCTCACGACTCTTTTGTCGCCGAGTCAGTACATGCCTCACGGGCACTGTTATTTGTGGCAAACCCCTTTAGTCTGGCTGCATGTCACTAGCGATGCGCTGATTGCCTTTTCCTATTTTTCCATTCCCGCGATGCTTCTCTTCTTCATCCGCAAGCGGGGAGATATTCCGTTTTCTGGCGTGTTCGCTTTGTTCGGTGCCTTTATTGTCCTGTGCGGCACGGGTCATTTAATGGATATCTGGACGCTGTGGCACCCGGCTTACTGGGTATCTGGGGTAGAACGGGCAATTACGGGATTGGTTTCGTTTTATACAGCCCTCCGACTGGTGGAACTGCTGCCTCAGTTCTTAGCGCTGAAAACGCCGAAACAACTGGAGTTAGTTAACCAAGAACTGGAACGACAAATTGTAGAACGCGAGCGAGCGCAAGCCACCCTCAGACAGATTGTAGCGGGGACGGCCTCCGTGACGGGGGAAAAGTTTTTTTCAGCCCTGGTCAGCGATTTAGCCTCTGCCTTAGAGGTTTCCTACGTCCTGGTTTCAGAAGTGGTGGGAGATCCCATTCACAGCCTGCGAACCCTAGCGTTTTGGTCGGGAAATGAGGTCCTCAATGGTTTGGAATATGCCTTAGTAGACGTTCCCTGTGCAGAGGTGATTGAAAACAAAGTCCTTTGCTACTATAGCGATCGCTTACAGGCCCGTTTTCCCAGCAGTCAAATGATTGTGGACTTAGCGGCCGTTAGCTATATGGGCGTTCCCCTGCTTGATAGCGAGCAAAACTGCATTGGCAACCTCTGTATTGTGGATACAAAACCCCTCCCCGCAGACGAAAATACTGAAGCCATTGTCAGCGTTTTTGGCGCTAGAGCAGCGGTAGAACTTCAACGCAAATGGGCTGAAGAGTCGAAAAACCGGGCTTACGAAGAGTTAGAACTCAGAGTTCAAGAAAGAACCGCCGAACTCGTTGAAGCCAATGTTGCTTTAGAAACCGAAATTCGCGAGCGGATCGCCACCGAAGCGACGTTGCAGCGCATGGCAGAACGAGAACGCGCAACCGCCCGCGTGATTCAGCGAATGCGCCAAAGCTTAGACCTGACAGCAATTTTTGATACGACAACCGAGGAATTACGGAAAACCCTACGCTGCGATCGCGTTCTCATCTATCGCTTCGATTCAGACTGGAGCGGTCAAGCCATTGCTGAATCAGTCGCTCCCGGATGGAATACAATCGTCACGCTGCAAGACCTTAACCCCGATTTTGTTAAGGCAACAACCAATCGTCCAGATTGCATTATCCAGCGTTTAGATGGCTCGCAGATTCAGATTCACGATACCTACTTAAAAGAAACGCAAGGGGGAATCTATCGCGATCGCTTTGATTATTGCTGCGTTCCTGATATTGCTCAAGCTGACTTTCCGCCCTGCTATTTGGAATTGCTACAAACCTTGCAGGCAAATGCGTATGTAATTGTCCCCATTTTCTGCGGTTCTCAGTTATGGGGCTTGCTGGCTGCCTATCAAAATACCAGCCCCCGTCAGTGGCAGTCCGCAGAAATTCAAATGATTTTACAAATTGGCAGCCAGTTAGGAGTCGCCGTACAACAAGCCGAACTGTTTGCCCAAACGCAACGCCAAGCAGAAGAACTGCAACAGGCTAAAGATACCGCCGATGCAGCCAACCGCGCCAAAAGCGAGTTTCTGGCGAATATGAGCCACGAGCTAAGAACGCCGTTAAATATCATTTTAGGGATTGCTCAACTGCTCAATCGCGATCGCGCCCTGAGTACCAACCATCAGCAATACCTCAAAACCCTCAGTCACAGCGGCGAACATCTCCTCGACTTGATTAATGATGTGTTGGAGATGTCCAAAATAGAAGCAGGACGACTCACCTTCAATCAAACTAGCTTCAATCTTCACGAATTGCTCAATAGCTTGCAAAATATGCTGCAAATCAAAGCAGCGTCTAAAGGCTTGCAATTGACCTTCGATCGGAGTCCGCATTTACCCAAAGGCATCAAAACCGATGAAGGTAAACTCCGTCAAGTCCTGCTCAACCTCCTGGGCAACGCCATTAAGTTTACCCGGCAAGGCAGCGTGACCTTAAGAGTTAGCGAGCAGAACGATGGCGATCGCACCCAGTACCAACTGACCTTTATCGTAGAAGATACCGGCCCCGGCATCGACCCTCAAGAACAAGAGCGCCTGTTTAAGCCGTTCCAACAAACCGAAACCGGCTTAAAAGCAACGGAAGGAACGGGTTTGGGGTTAGCCATCAGCCAACGTTACGTCCAAATGATGGGCGGAGAAATTCGGGTTTCTAGCCAAGTTGAACAAGGGAGTGCTTTTTCCTTCTCGATCCCGGTAGCACTGGTAGATGAGCCGGAACTTCCCATTGAAGAACAGACCAATGTACGCGGGCAAGTGATCGGACTGGCTCCCAACCAACCTACCTATCGCATTCTGATTGTAGAAGATCGCCCCGCCAACCGCTTAGTGCTTGCAGATTTACTCAACTTACCCGGTTTTGAAATTCAAGAGGCAGAAAACGGACAAGAGGCGATTTCGCTTTGGCAAAGTTGGCAACCCCATTTAATCTTTATGGATATCCGGATGCCAATCCTCAATGGCTATGATGCCACGCGCAACATCCGCACCCAAGAACAGCAACGGTTGCAATCGAACAATGCGCTTTCTTCAACCAAAATCATCGCTCTAACTGCAAGCGCTTTCCAAGAACAACGCCAAGATATCCTAGCCGCCGGATGCGATGGTTTTATCAGCAAACCGTTTAAAAGCGAGGAGATTTTTGAAAACATTGCAAAACATCTCAACGTCCAATATCTCTATAGCGAAAGTCCAGATTCTGCGGATGGTGCCAACTTCAATGAACCCCAAGAAGTTCAATTTCTGACTCTAGAACGATTGCAAGTTATGCCGCTTGCTTGGATTGAAAAACTTCATCAAGCTGCTCTTCAAGGCAATGATTATTTGATTGCTGATTTGCTTGTTCAAATCCCCCAAGAAAACCAGTCCCTCGCTAAAATAATTTCTCATTTAATTGAGGAATTTCGCTTCGATCAAATTACTGAAATTACAAGTAAAATCTAGCCCTTCTTTACTCATGCATACTCAATTAGTAACCCAGAAATTATTACCTTTTAACATGAAGTCATTCCCTCCAACCATTGCTAACCGCGAATCTTCCCGAACAGAACCTTATCTGCCTGATATTTTGCTGGTAGATGATATTCCGGACAATTTAAAATTTCTCTCAAACTTCCTAACAGATCGCAATTATCGCGTTCGTAAAGCAGTGAATGGCAAAATGGCTTTAGCTGCGATTCAAGCTTTGCCACCGGATTTAATTCTTTTAGACATTAATATGCCAGATATGACTGGCTATGAAGTGTGTCGTTATTTGAAAGAAAATCCAACAACATCCTCAATTCCTATCATCTTTCTGAGTGCTGCGAGCGAAACGATTGATAAAGTTGAAGGTTTCCGTTTAGGTGCAGTTGACTACATTACCAAACCCTTTCAGCTCGAAGAAGTTCTAGTCAGAGTTCAAACTCAATTAACCGTGCGAGAACTTCAAAAGAAATCAGAAGAACAAAATATTCAACTTCAACAAGCGCTAGACAATCTCAAAAAAGCTCAAGAGCATTTAGTTCATCAAGAAAAAATGGCAACGCTTAAAAAGGTTGTGGCTGGCGTTGCCCATGAAGTTAATAATCCCCTCAGTTTTATCTTTTGCAATACCGAACCTGCCCATCAACATATTCATAATCTTCTAACCATTCTGGCGCTTTATCAACAATCCTGTCCGCAACCCCCACCGGAGGTTCAAGCTTTAATTGAGGAAATTGATGTAGAATTTATTACAACCGATTTAATTCAACTGGTTAAATCGATGAAAACGGGTGCCAGCCGCATTCATGCAGTAATGGCTGCTCTGAAGAATTTTACTCACCTGGATGAATCTGGATTTAAAGAAATCAATATTCATCAAAATATAGAAGCGGTTTTAGCCTTGCTGCGCTATCGTCTCGGCGCTAGAAATGATGAGTTTCAGATTCACGTTGAAAAAGATTATGGAACCTTGCCCCCCATTTATGGTTATGCCGAGCAAATCAATCAGGTTCTCTTTAATTTAATTCTCAACGCAGTTGAAGCGATTGAATGCAAATATAATCGTTGGCAGCGCCAATTTTTTCAACCCCAAATTAAGATTTGGACGGAAATTCGAGGTTATGAATCGATGGTTATTGGAATTCAGGATAATGGAATTGGCATATCTTTAGAAAGTCAAGCGCGTTTGTTTGAACCTTTCTTTACCACCAAGCCCGCAGGTCAAGGTTTGGGGCTGGGTTTAGTCACTAGTCGGCGAATTATTGAAGAAATGCATAACGGTCGCTTGAGTTATGTTTCTTCAGCAGAAAAAGGCACCCAATGGGTCATCGAACTCCCCTTATTCAAACAAGGCTCTCCAAGTTGAAGGACCCACAATGCCATCCACTTCTAAACCGTAACTTTCTTGAGCAGCAAAGACAGCGGCTTCTGTGGTTGGGCCAAAGTCTCCGTCAATTTCTCCCCAATAAAAGCCAGCTTCTTGCAAGCGAATTTGCAGCCGTTCAACAGCCGAACTGCTCATTCCCCGTCTGAGGATCGGAAATTCTTCTGTAGCGGGCGGAATGTAAACGGGGTTGGGGGTGACGGGTGCAGGTGCAACTCCTGTGGCGGCGAAGGTGACGGGCGGAAATAAGCGAAACCAGGTATTGGGGCCGACAATACTATCGGCGTCTATTCCAGCAGCTTGTTGAAAGCGAGAAACCGCGATCGCAGTCGCTTCGGCAAACAAGCCATCAACCGGACCGCTATAATAGCCCAGTAGCTTGAGGGCTGCTTGCAGTTCAGACACCGCAGAACCTTGAGCGCCTAAGCTGAGTGTTGGGCGAGTCAGCGCCTCGGCTTGGGGAGGAGAAAGCAGCGTTTGACCCTTAGCCGGAGACAGGGTACTAAAACTCCCGACTAAGACAGCGCTAGCAATAGAAGCGTACAAAATTCGCATGACGTTGACTCCGAGTGTGGATCTCGATCGAGCGTTTTTCCCGTTAGTCTAGCAAGCCGATCGATACGGATGCTTGTAGGATGGAGACAATCAAGTTGGTTGATGCATCAGACGTTACGGGAGGGCAATAGAACGCCTCGCGGCTAGTTGCGAGGACGTTGACACATTATGCGTTATTCACTCCTTAGTCGCTTTCAAGGTACTTTTTGCGGTTCGGTGTTGGGCGAGTTATTGGGCCTCAATTTGCCAGGACTCCCCAAGGGTCAGTTTCCCCCAGTGTCAATTTCCGGGGGATGGTATGATTTTGCGATCGCCAGCACCGATCATCTCCTCAAGGCGAATTCAACCGAACGGGTAGCAACGTCCCCGTCTCCGGCTGCCCTCGGCGCGATCGTACCCGTTGCCTGTTTTTATCATGAAAATCGGCTGTTATTGCACAACAACTCGCCTCTCTGGGTCAAAGCTACGCCTTTACCCCTGAAATTCAGCTTAACGCCGTTATTTTAAGTCAAATTCTGGCTTTAATTTTCAAAGAACAGTTGCTCGTTCCCTTGAACGTCTTACCGCAACTGACCGAGCAATTCCACGCCGAACTAGAGCATTTAGACTCAAAAGAACTATTACCCCAACTGCACCATCTCCAAACCTTACTCGAACAAGGGGCAACTCTAGAAGCCGTAGAAAGCCAACTCAGCCACCCTTGTACGGCTACCCTGTCTATGTTGCGGGCGTTGTATTGCTTTTTAAGCACGCCGGAAGATTTTCGCCTGGTGGTTTTGCGAGCAGCGCGAACCTCCAAAACGCCGCAGCTAACCAGCGCGATCGCGGGGATGCTAGCCGGAGCTTACAATAGTTTTTCAGGAATTCCCCTCTCTTGGCGTCTGGGCTGGCACAAGTTAAGTCATGCTCAGGGAACTCCGCCCGATATTCGCCACCTTTCTCAACTGGCGCATCATCTCTGGGCAGCTTGGTCAGGTTCTTACTATGCGATCGCGCCTGCCCTACAATCAAAAGACGATGGCAATCTGGTCAGCGATCCGGTTTTTCTGAATGTCGCTCAGTTAAGCGCGATCGCAGCACCCCAGACCCTCCGCCCGCGTTAGTCGTGGGAAACTTGGCTCAGGATCGCGATCGCATCCCCAGTTGAAAATTTCCGCTCGATCCCCTATCCATCCGGAGAGAGTAGGCCAATGTTTGAGAACCCTTTAATGTAAGTAATCAAACTGTTAGCCTAAAGTCCGCTGAAAAAAAAGTGTCTCGGAACAGGCGAGACCCGTCTTAGTCAACTCCCCAAGGCACTTTTAGAGCTAATAACCGATTGTGTTTCCGTCTGGGGGATAAGCGCGTGAAGAGTCAGTCTAACAGAGTAACAAATTTTCTAGGGCTTGTCTTGGCTATAATCAGGGTCATGACCGTATATTTTGGTGGCCTGACGGAACAGTTCTGCTGTAGCCGCAATTAGTTGGGTGCCTCTATGAAACCAATTGAGTTGTTAGCGCGGCAGGTCGATCAGTGGTGGCGGGTTTACGTCACGGAAACTCCTAGCGCGCGCAAGCGCGTCACACAAAGATCGCACCCGCCCAGATGGGCCTCAATATTACCTGGTGCTTTTGTTCAAACTGACGCAATGACGGCACAACTCAACCGAACCCGCAACAAGCGCCTCAACTACAAGGCACACCCATCTGTCTTAGTAGCGATCGCCGTTGTCTCTTTGACCAGTACAATTGGGTACCGATTTTACAACGCCCCCAAACTGGATGTGGGAACCATTGCCCCAGAAACCCTGTTTGCGCCCGATGACGCCAGAGTTGAAGATACCAAATCCACCGAGGAAAGGCGCAAGCAAGAACGTACCGGAGCCGTACCCGTCCTGATGCTCAATCAGGTTGTCAACCAAGAAATTTATCGCGAACTTTACAACCTGCTCTCTAGAGGCACCCAATTGCGTCTGAGTGCCGGACCCTTTCCTTACCTAGACCCCACGGCGCTTTCCACCGAAATTCAGCATTACCTGCGCGCTTGCGAAGAGTGGGAATGGCGAATAATTCGCCTAAGCGTTACGCGAGAGACGCCCCAAAGACCCCTCGCCTTCGGTCGGGGGAACGAGCCGGGGCGTTCTGGGGGGACTGCGAATGCTCTAGCGGGCGTCAGCTCTGCCGAACAGCAAAGAGCGATCGCGCAATTACGCCGCCTCAAGCAATCTGCTGGCCCCGTCGGGTTTGCCAGCATCCTGCAAAGCATTGAGCAAGCACGCCTCGCCTATCAGAACGCCACCGCCAACCTAGAACGACAAGTTGCGCCCAATAGCCGCAAACTGTACAAAGTCACCTTATTTGAACTCACCGATGCCGAATGGGAAACCACCCAACAGGGCATTAAAGACACAACCGCCCGCATCCTCGCTCAAGGCGTACCCAGAGGGCTGCCCCCCAATATCCTGCGAAATGCGATTAGCTTGCAGGTGAATGGCTCTGTCCCCTTAAAAGCAGAGCCTCTCGCGATTGAGGTTCTCTCCTCAATGCTTAAACCCAATCTGATCGAAGACCCCGAACAGACCCGCCTGCGAGCCGAACAAGCCGCTAGAGAAGTCGATCCGGTGATTATTCAAATTGCCAAAAACGAGGTGATTGTAGAGGCAGGACAAAGCATTTCCCAAGCAGATTTTGTCCTGATTGATTATTTTGGTTTGAGCGAACGCGGCATTAACTGGAGGGGTTTGATCGGCTTTGCCAGCTTAGTGGGTAGCGCCGTCTGCATTTTCTGGTTGGTGGAAAGACGCGTTCACTCCGGAATGCGACGCCGAGATTATTTATTAGTATTGCTGCTAACTCTGAGCGCCCCGATTTTAGTGAGCTTGGGCGTTTCCTCCACCAGCTTGCCCGCCATTGGCTTATTGATTGGTAGCTTCTATGGTTCGGCCATTGGGGTGACGGTGGTGGGTTTATTGAGTTTAGCGCTACCGATTGGCTTAGAAATTACGATTAGCGATGGGTTGGCGAGTGCGGCGGGTGGCTTGTTAGGTGGCTTAGTCGCCGGAAGATTGCGATCGCGCGAAGAAGTCGCCCTCCTCGGCGTCGGCGTGGGTTTAATCCAAGGTGGCGTTTACCTCTTAATTGCCATGATTTCCAGTTCGTCCGTAGGACTGGTTTTACCCACAGTTCTCGGTGCAGCAGCATTACGCAGCCTCAGCGGCATCGCTTGGAGTATCGTAGCATTGGGTTTAAGCCCCTATCTGGAGCATGTTTTTGATTTAGTTACCCCGGTTCGTCTGGCTGAATTAGCTAACCCCAACCGCCCCCTGTTGCAGCGCCTCGCCCTAGAAGCGCCCGGAACGTTCCAACATACCCTGTTTGTCTCTACCCTAGCCGAAGCCGCCGCTAGAGAACTCAATTGCAATGTGGAGTTAGTTCGCGCCGGAACGCTGTATCACGATATTGGGAAAATGCACGATCCGCTCTTGTTCTGCGAGAACCAAATGGGCGGTCCGAATAAGCACGATACTGAAATTAAAGACCCTTGGAAGAGTGCCGACATTATTAAAAAGCACGTCAGCGAAGGTTTGGTGATGGCCCGCAAGTACCGTTTGCCTAAAGCCATTCAAGCTTTTATTCCAGAACACCAAGGGACAATGCTAATTGCCTTTTTCTATCACCAAGCGCAACAGATGGCCCAAGACGATCCGAACATTACAGTCCGCGAGTCAGATTTTCGCTACGATGGGCCGGTTCCCCAGTCGCGAGAAACCGGAATTTTAATGCTAGCCGACTCCTGCGAAGCGGCCTTGCGATCGCTAAAAGAAGCCACCTACGAGGAAGCGTTGGCAATGGTCAATAAAATCCTCAGAGCGCGCTGGCAGGATAATCAGTTAGTGGATTCTGGTTTAACCCGCGAGGAAATGAATACCATCGCTGATGTCTTCGTCCGCGTTTGGCAACAATTCCACCACAAGCGAGTCGCCTATCCTAAAACTGCCCTCACTGCTAAATAGAGTGTAAAGTGCTGAGTGCTGAGTGCTGAGTGGGAAGAGGGTGGGGATGGGAGC
>NZ_JASVEJ010000023.1:0-44150 GCF_030285425.1 Geitlerinema calcuttense NRMC-F 0142
CTGATGTTTCCCTACACAGGATTACAATAAACTTTCTCTCTATTTCCTTCCCCAACTCCTAATTCCCAATTCCCAACTCCCTTCTTCCCCAACCCCCAACTCCCAACTCCCAACTCCCTTCTTCCCCACTCAGCACTCAGCACTTTAAACTCAGCACTAACTATGCGTCCTCCAGATGATGAATTTTCCGGTTCGGTTCTCGGTTGTTTTGGGTGGGTGGTTTCGTATTTAGTGGCGGCGTTTGTTTTATTTGTGGTTGTTTTGATCGCCTGTAGCTATTTCAGAACCACCTTTTCAACCGCAATTTTGGCTTGGCTAGGGATAATGATGTTTGTGTCGCTGTTATTTTTGTTGAAACTAACTGAAGGGAGGGGTTAGTTTAGAGGCTTTTGCAGGCGACGGACGGCTGAAAGATATTGTCCCAAAAAGGGCAGACCTGCGATCGCGGGAATTAAGTAGCGCGAAGTACACAATAACCCTAGCGCGGCGGCGGTGGGGGCATCAAAATAGGGTTGATAAAACAGAATTAAGGCTGCATCGCGGGTTCCCACGCCAGCGAAGGTTAGCGGTAACAATCCGGCTAAAATTGCGAGGGGAGATAGGGCTAAATTAGCTAGAAAGGGCGTCCACGCGTTTAAAGCGAGGATGAAAAACCAGATTTGCAACAGGTGGCCTAACCAGATCAGAATGGAGGTGAGGGCGATAATTTGCAGTTGGCGTTGATCTTGCCAGAAATAGCGGTGCATTTCTCCCCAGGAGATTTGCAGGCTATCGAGTTTTTTGCGAAACTTGCGCGGCGCGATCGCTTTTGCTAATAAAAAGAAAAATCGGGCAAATCTCCGCGAGGCTAATAGCAGCGAGAAGAATAGGAAGCCACTCACCACGCAGACGGTCATCACCCAAAATAAAGTATCTTTCTGGGGATATAAGATTAAGCCAAACACGCACCACAATAGCAGCGAGAGGAAATCGCAGGACTTTTCAAACACGACTAGCGAGAGGGACAGCGAACCGTCTAGATGGCCTCGTTCCTTCATGAAGTAGGCTTTGGCGATGTCTCCCATTTTGGAAGGCAAAATCATATTCAGGGTACTGGAGGCTAAAATCAGGCGGTTAGCTTCCCCAATTCCCAAGGCGGTACCGGGTGGCATGAGTCGATCGAGTCGCCAAGAGGTTGCAAAAATTAAAGGGATAACCATCCCCAGGCTAATCGCCATCCAAGTGCGATCGCAGTTTTGAAAGACTTGTATCAGTCCTGAAAAATCTATTTTCCAGTAAATCGCCGCTAGAATAACCAGGCTGACGGCTAGTGAAATAATCCGCTTCATGCGCTTAGATGGCGTTCGAGTTTGAGGGTAGAGTGGGGGGGTAGGTGCTGAATGCGATCGCTTAAATCTAACCACGGTTGCAATTGTCCCCGTTGAAACGTCCGACTCATGACAACATAGATCGAAGTTTGATCGCCCCCTATCCCTGCTGATTCTACATTGTCCCAAGATTGCGCTTGCAACTCATCGGTGACGCGCCACTGTCCATTTTCCCATTGCACTTGTCGCAGAAACTTAAACGGGGCGGTTTGTTTGCCCGTAATCAGCATCTTTTGTAACAATTTAC
Organism: Geitlerinema calcuttense NRMC-F 0142; assembly: GCF_030285425.1. Classification (NCBI taxonomy): domain Bacteria; kingdom Bacillati; phylum Cyanobacteriota; class Cyanophyceae; order Geitlerinematales; family Geitlerinemataceae; genus Geitlerinema; species Geitlerinema calcuttense. The sequence goes on from NZ_JASVEJ010000023.1 coordinate 1,615, forward strand.
GAATTAAGTTGGGAAAAAATCGCCCTAACGTTAGCATCACCACCCGCAAAACTAACAAGTTCTGGGGGTTCATCTGTTTCTGCTTCGCCCATCCCAAGCTTCCCTGAATTAAAATCCGATCGGGTTCAATCTCAATGGCATAATTATCCACTAAATGCCCAACTGCGTTTTTCAGCTTGCCGCGATCGCGAACCTGTAGGGAAAATTGAGTATCGGAAAGGATGAGTTTGTTATCGCAAAATAGCTTAAAAACGCCTCCTTTGTTCAAGGCGATATATAATTCGGTATTCTCGCGACGGTCGATTAAAAGTTTGGCATTCTCTAGCCACATTCTTTCAGGTTTGCGCGGCGATAAGGCGGGGCGTTCTGGCACAAAATCGCGCCATGCTAAAAGATAATTCCAGGTATGATGTCCAATAATATGATCGTCTGCATAACAGGGATTTAAACCTTGGGCAATCCCTTGTAAAAAGCGGTCGTTAATTTGCAAGGCTTCCGGGAACCAGCGCCCGACTAATTCAAAGCCATGCGGAAAAAGTTATAGGTATTGCGACTAGCATATTCTCCGCCATAGGAACCATCGGGATGAATAAAGTATTGGGCGAGTTCAACGGCTTTAATCAGGGCATCTTTGAGCCGAGGATCGCTGTTTCTCTGATAAAGTCTGGCTAAACAAGAAATTGTTAAGGTATGGTATCCTGGATCGCAGCCTTCATATTCTTGGAACCAGCCTTCAGGATTTTGCCATGCTAATACGCGCTCAATTCGCAACATTTTAGCGCGATCCCATTGGGAGGTATTCAGCAATTCTGAAAGTAAATCGAGGCAAAGGGCAATTAAGGCTTGATGATTCGTCAGTTGTCCGCTTTCGTGATGGGATGACAGCCAGTTTGCCCGCTTTTCAAAGAATTTGAGTAGGGTTTTATTTTTTAAGTCTAGTAACTGATAGCTATCAATACAAGCTAAAAGGGAAAAAGCGGCTGCACCGCTGGCTCGTTCAAAGGGAAAATAATCGTCGCAAGAGCCATCTTTATGAGCGCTTTTTGCGGCGTATAAAATTCCAGCTTCTACCCAATCTCGGATTGCGGGTTGTTGATAATAGGGGTTATTAGGAATATCGCTGTCATAAGCTAAGGCTAGGGGTAAAACAAACTCTTGAGACATTCCGCTGGGAAAGTCGATAATTTTATAATGCCAAAAGTTACGGTCAAAACAACCATAGGTGGGACTATGGGGATTGCGGTCTAAAAGGGTTAGTATTTTAGGGATTTGAGCCAGTGCTTCTTGAGCAAATAAATCTTTCGTCATAGAGAAACCCAACGGCGGGAATTGAATCTTTAATAGAAGTAGCCTTAAAGAAGCTAGGAGCGATCGCTCCTCAAATTACCATGAAACTCAGCATTGTTAACGATACCCTAAAAATCCATTGGGAATGGTACGAGCAACTCTGGGGGTTTAACTTGCAAAATCCCTTTATCATCCCTTTTGAGCATATTACGGATGTCCAGATCGATGAACCTGAAAGCACCTGGAAAGAACTGCGGGCCCCAGGAACGTTTCTCCCCGGTGTCATTAAAGCCGGAACTTATTATACGCCAAGGGGTCGTGAGTTCTGGTACGTGACTCAGGACAAGAATTATTTAACCTTGGTGCTTTATGAAGAAGCCTACAAACGGATTGTTTTGACCCTTGAGGACAACGAATTCTGGCAGCATCAAATACGCCAGCATTTAACGATCTCTTAAAAGGACTCTGCATTTCAGACAGCGAGTCAACTCAGATCGCCCTATCGTATCAATTTTGCCTTTAAAATACGGAAGTAGCCCCTCCACGATCATTTTAGGAAACGACTGTGATTCAGGACTACAAAGGCTGGGTCATTCAACTTATCCAGCAGAATAACACTTGGCAAGTTTGCATCACTTCACCCGATGGGGTGAGTTCCAAAATCGGAAGTTTAGTCGGCTTTCATGCCCATCCAGAAACCGCGATTTTAGAGGCGCAATCTTGTATCGATCGTCACCAAACTGAAATTTTATTGCGAGATATCCTGGAGGATTGGTGCGATCGCGCTCTCATCTCTTGGCCGGAATGGGAGCATCTCAGCACCTCCGTCACCCGCTGGGTTATCCAACATTAAGCGAGCATTTCCTTGGCCCGTTGAATATTCTCGCGTACGGCGTTGGCTGAAACCTGCAACGCCTCTAACTCAGCATCAGTCAGGTTTAAACTCAGAACCTGACGCACGCCGCCACAATGAATCCAACAGGGAACGCCAATAAACACATCGTCAAGATTATATTCGCCCTGGACGTAAGCCGCGACAGGCATTAAACGCGACTGATTGAGCAAAATCGCTTCTATCATCGAACAAACCGAGGAAGCAGGTGCAAAAAAAGCCCCCCCAGTTTGCATCAATTCCACAATTTCCGCCCCCCCATTGCGCGTTCTGGCAACCAAACGCTCGATTGTCGCTGCATCCAAAAGTTCTGTAATCGGAATTCCCCGCACCGTCGAAAACCGGGGAATAGGTACCATTAAATCCCCATGACTGCCTAAAACCGTGGCGCTGATATCCGCAATTGAGCATCCCAACTCCATTGCAATAAACGTCTCAAACCGCGAGGAATCCAAAATTCCAGCCATTCCTAGCACGCGCTGGGGAGGAATTCCCGTCGCTTCCCAAGCGAGATACGTCATCACATCTAGGGGATTGGTCACAATAATCAAGATGGCGTTAGGAGAATGCGCGATCGCATTTTTGGCCGCCTCTACCACAATTCGAGCATTTATCTTTAACAAATCGTCGCGGCTCATTCCCGGCGTGCGGGGTTTTCCGGCAGTAATTACCACAATCGAGGCATCCGCCGTATCCGCATAATCGTTGGTGCCAATAATTTGGCGATCGTGGCGTTCTACTCCCCTAGCCTCCATTAAATCAAGCGCGACCCCTTGCGGCCAACCTTGAATGACATCCAGTAACACCACATCGGCTAAATTCTTTTCAGCAATGCGCTGTGCCAAAGTGCTGCCAACTCGACCTGCACCCACGACTGCTACGCGAGTGGGGGTACACATAATTGAGGAGAGGGGAGTAGAAGCCATGATTTAGATGCTATTTAAACTCTTCTAGTTGATCGAGACGCAACCAAATATTGGGTGTCGGAACTTGACCAAACTTTACCAAAGCATACTCTCCCCGCAAGTCTACCACCTCACCCTTCGTTTCAAACAGGTAGGGGGAAAAGCGCGAATCGCTTGCCTTTGCCTCTAAACTATTTTCTAACTTTTCGCGAACTGCGCGAACGAACGATCCTTTTTTAATCTTGCTCTCGGCCATAAGATTCCGTGCTAGCGTGCAACGAGATACCTTTTGAATTTTAAAGGACATTGCCACAGTTAGGGCTGTGGCGTTCTTTTCCCCCACCTCCCCGCCTCCCCATCCCCCCATCTCCCCACTCTGTTCTCACCACTGCACGGTCAATTCGATTAAGCTAGTCTAGTTATGACTTGAGTGTGAAAAAAAGGAAAGTGTTCATGACGGCAACTTCTGTCCAGTTACAACATGAGATCAAGGATATTTCTCTAGCTCCTCTAGGGAGAAAGCGCATTGAATGGGCTGGACGGGAAATGCCTGTGCTGCGGCAAATTCGCGATCGCTTTGCTCAAGAAAGACCTTTTGAAGGCATTCGATTGGTTGCCTGCTGCCACGTTACCACCGAAACGGCCCATTTAGCGATCGCCCTCAAAGCCGGTGGTGCAGATGCGCTGCTAATTGCCAGTAACCCCCTTTCCACGCAAGATGATGTTGCTGCCAGCTTAGTTGCAGATCATGGCATTCCCGTTTTTGCCATCAAAGGCGAAGATAACGAAACCTACCATCGCCACGTTGAAATTGCCCTCGACCACAAACCCAACATCATCATTGATGATGGTAGCGATGTGGTCGCAACCTTAATTGCCAACCGCCAAAACCAACTGGCTGATTTAATCGGAACCACCGAAGAAACCACCACCGGGATCGTCCGCCTCAAAGCGATGTTCAAAGATGGGGTACTCACCTTCCCCGCCATGAACGTCAACGACGCCGACACCAAACACTTCTTCGATAACCGCTACGGTACCGGACAATCCACCCTCGACGGCATCATCCGCGCCACCAACATCCTGCTCGCCGGAAAAACCGTTGTGGTTGCGGGTTATGGCTGGTGCGGTAAAGGAACCGCTTTGCGCGCTCGCGGTATGGGTGCTAATGTGATTGTCACCGAAATTGACCCGATCCGCGCCATTGAAGCGGTTATGGATGGTTTCCGCGTGATGCCAATGGCAGAAGCCGCACCCCAAGGGGATCTGTTTATCACCGTTACCGGAAACAAGCATGTCATCCGTTCCGAACACTTTGATGTGATGAAAGACGGCGCAATGGTTTGCAACTCCGGTCACTTTGATATTGAAATTGACCTCAAATCCTTGGGTGCCAAAGCCACTGAAATCCGCGACGCGCGTAACTTTACCCAAGAATATCGCCTGCAAAGCGGTAAATCGATTGTGGTATTGGGCGAAGGTCGTTTAATTAACCTCGCTGCGGCTGAAGGCCACCCCAGCGCCGTGATGGATATGAGCTTTGCTAACCAAGCCCTGGCTTGCGAATACTTGGTGAAGAATCAAGGTAAGCTGGAACCCGGCCTGCATTCTATCCCCACTGAAGTAGACAAAGAAATTGCGCGGTTAAAACTCACCGCAATGGGAATTGCAGTCGATACGCTCACCAACGAGCAAGTTGAGTATATCAATAGCTGGAAGTCAGGAACCTAACGCGGGGGTTGGGAGATGGGCGTCAGTTTAACACCCCAACTCCTGATTCACTGTGCAACTTTCTGAACTGTTGCTAAGAGTCAGAACATCTCTTGAAATCCCCTATTTCAGGGGATTTTGAGTATTATCATCCCTCTATTTTCAGATTCTCTTCCTCACCTCTTCAACCCTCAATTCCTACAATGGCTCGACTTTCTGTAGAACTGCAACGCTACTTTTTTGAAGAAGAACGCGCCTCTACTGTCACCCTATCGGAAATCCTATCGCTAGCGGGAGAGCGAATTTTTGGGTTTTTATTTGTTTTATTATCTCTGCCCTCAGCATTGCCCGTTCCTGCACCGGGTTATTCAGTGCCGTTTGGGATTGTGATTTTTTTATTAGCGGTGCAATTAATTGCGGGTGCTAAACAGCCTGCTTTACCAGAACGCATCAGCCACCGACCCATCGCGCTAAAGCAAATTCAAGGGATTATGAAAGCAGGGATTCCTTGGTTGCGTCGGATTGAAACGATTGCGCGTCCAAGACTCATGGGGGTTTGTACCAGTTTACCGGGTCGGGTTGTGGTGGGAAGCGCGATCGCGCTCATGGCGATTTCAATGATGATTCCAATTCCCGGTACCAATACCCTACCTGCGATCGGCATCTTCGTCACCGGATTTGGCTTAATGGAAGATGATGGCTTCATTAGCCTGGGTGGATTAATTCTGTGTGTAATGGGGGCAATTCTCAGCACCTCCATTATTGTTGCCCTCTATATCGGTGGCAGCAATATTCTCGATTTGCTCAAAGATTGGCTTTCTACCCTTTAACCTTGAAATACGCGATCTAGCCCTTTATGGCGCAGTGGATTACCACCATTATGAATTCCCTCGGCTATGGGGGAATCGCATTGTTGATGTTTCTGGAAAACCTATTTCCCCCCATTCCCTCAGAGCTAATTATGCCTCTAGCCGGGTTTACGGTCGCTCAGGGTCAGATGAATTTTACCTTGGCGGTTCTCGCAGGTTTAGCCGGAACCTTATTAGGGGCCCTGCCTTGGTACTATGTGGGTTATGCCTTTGGGGAAGAACGGATTAAGCAGTTTGTAGACCGTTATGGGCGCTGGTTAACCCTCAGCAGCCAAGATATAGAGAAGGCGAACCGCTGGTTCGATCGCAATGGCAAGAAAGCGGTATTAACAGGTCGTCTCGTTCCTGGAGTGCGGACGTTAATTTCGCTCCCGGCGGGTTTAAATCGGATGCCGTTTATCCCATTTCTCTTCTACACCAGTCTGGGTAGTGTCGTTTGGATTGGTTTGCTCACCTTTGCTGGCTATGCTTTGGGGAATAATTACGCCCTAGTTGAGCGATATATTGGGCCGCTTTCCAAAATTATTCTGCTGGCGTTGGTGATTTTCGTTGTCTTTTGGATTGTGAAACGCCAACGACGAGAATCAGAGTAATTGCACTAAGAATGTTGGTCGGTTTACCTATTTCGGCTTGAATACCAAATCGTTTGAATGACTCGTTCTAGTTCTGTTTCCTGCAAGTTAGAGCCGGAGGGCAGACAAAGACCGCGTTCAAACAGGGTTTCGGCAACCTGGCCCCCAATGCATTCGCAACCATTAAATACGGGTTGGAGATGCAGGGGTTTCCAAACGGGGCGGGCTTCTATTTGCTGTTGCGCTAAGGCTAGACGCACTTGTTCTCGCGTTGCCCCAAAGCGTTCGGGATCGAGGGTTAAGCAGGTGAGCCAACGGGTTGCCCGTCCATAGCGTGCCTCTGGCATAAATTCTAGTCCGGGTAGGTGCTTTAAGGCTTGCTGGTAGATGTCAAAGTTACGCCGTCGGGCGGCTACGCGCTCGTTAAGAACCTGGAGTTGTCCCCGTCCAATGCCTGCGAGGACGTTACTGAGGCGATAGTTATAGCCAATTTCAGAATGCTGATAATAGGGAGAGGGATCTCGTGCTTGGGTTGCCAGGTAGCGGGCGCGATGGACGAGGATAGGATCGTCTGAAACCAACATGCCGCCCCCAGAGGTGGTAATAATTTTATTGCCATTAAACGAGTAAATGCCAATGCGCCCAAAGGTTCCAGGCGATCGCCCTTTGTAGGTGGCTCCCAAGGCTTCTGCGGCATCTTCGATCAGGGGAATTTCATAGCGATCGCAAATTTGTAAGATCGGGTCAATATCGGCACTTTGTCCGTACAGATGCACCAAGACGACGGCTTTGGGTAATTTACCCCGCTTGGCTCGTTGTTCGATCGTCTCTTGTAGGAGTTCGGGGTTCATGTTCCAACTGAGGCGATCGCTATCTACAAAAATGGGGGTTGCACCCAGATAAACAATGGGGTTGGCGCTGGCGATAAAGGTGAGGGTTGAGCAAAGGACTTCATCTCCAGGTTGGATGCCCACTAAGCGCAGGGCTAGATGTAAAGCCGCAGTTCCAGAACTGACTGCTGCGGCATGGGGGCTTCCCACAACCTCACAGAATTCTTGTTCAAAAGCATCCACATGGGGACCGACTGGCGCGATCCAGTTGGTGAGGAATGCTTCTTTGACGAATTCCAATTCGCGATCGCTTAAATGGGGCGGTGAAAGTAAAATTGGGTGGTTCATTGCAAAACCGGGTTAACACCCCATCATTTACTACAAATGAAGTAAAGCCCCCCTTGGATGGGTTCATGGAGGAGGGGTTCTAGAGTATTGAGTAACTTTCCTTGGCTAATTTGATAGCTAGACCCTAGCGCTAGGACTTGAAAGCCTAGGTTTTTTAATTCCCGATACATTTCTTCGGCTCTGTACCAGTAGACATAAGGGCCGCGATCGAGTAAGGCGGCAAGATTTGGCTTGCCTCCAGGTTTGAGCCAAGGCTGTTCTTGAATGGGGCGATCGCTACCGGAAAATTGCCTAAACAAATGCAAATACTGGGAATACAACCAATACATCGGCGTCCGCATCCTAGAATCAAAATTGAGGAAGGAAAATAATCCAATCCCATTGCGTCGTAGGATACGATACGCTTCTTTTAACGCTTGCGATCGCTTTTCTTTCTCGTCAATCGATGAAATGATATTTTGGAGATAAACAATTTGGTCAAAGGATTGACTTTCATAACCCAAGTTGGTAGCATCTTGGACTTCAAAACAAATCCTGTGGCTCTTATCTCTACTTTTTGCGGTTTCAATTAATTCGGGAACAAAGTCAAAGCCATAAAGCGACTTAAATCCTAACTCTTGCAAGCCTAAAACAAGCCGACCTCCACCCGTTCCAGCTTCAACCGTTTTGCGGTTTTTATCGAGATAGTTGGCAAACAGAAACTTGTCATCGCGGTCTAAATTGACGCCATACGCCCAACGATTAAACTCCCAAGTGCTATACATCTCTTTGTTGGTTTTCATAACTTCGTTTCCCTCTAGATTTGGCGCAAACGTCTTTAGGCTCTATTTTTGATTTCTTCGAGTTGTCGATCGACCCATTTTTTAAGCGTTTCTGTGTTATCTTTAATTTCTGATAACTGATGCTTGGCTTCTTCCTTCTCTAAGAAACCCGTAATCACTTCTCGCGAAAGTAAGTTAAGTTCGGGATGATAGCCCAATCTTTTAGAGACTTGATACTCCACCAATCCAGGAATCACGCAGTTTGTGCTATTTCCATGAATTTTTACCGTTGACCAACCGATGCCATCCAGAATTCTATAGATATCTTTTTCGGTTAATTGCAGCACAAAAGGAAGCGCAAATAGTTGCATTTTTAATCCCGTTTTCTCATTTGTCACCCACCGAGTAGAACGGACTTCTGGCTCTATCCAATGCCACCAGTTACGCCCCATAATAATTCGATTGATACGGTTTTCAATGCAGTAATCTTGGATTGCTTTATGGAACATATCACCGCACTTGTAGCAGGGATATCCCGTTTTAAAGTTATTGTCCATCATCTCTTTAATATAAGGAGCGAGATCGATGTTAAGAACGACTAGCTCTACTCCCAGCATATCGCAAAGTTTTCGACCATTTTCAATAACCAGGTCGGGTATAAAACCATTTTGAACTAAAACGGCGGTGACATCTAAGCCTAACTTTTTCTTGGCAAGACACAAAGAAACCGCACTATCTTTACCTCCCGAAAACCCAACAACAGCATCCACTTTTGCTCCAGGTTCTCTCGGTGTATTCACAAAGGTTTGTAACTCGCTATCCAAAATTTCTGGCTTGAAGTTTTTCTGATAAGTCATGCACATATTGCACAAACCATCAGCCCCGATATAAATATTGGGAATGCGCGTATCAAATAAGCAATGACTGCACTCTACTGGCTTAATAAACGGGTTCTTGCCTGTATTCAACCAAGTTTTAATCCGATTTTGGAAGTGGATTCGCTTTGCCCGCAGGTTATAATGTTCTCGATTGGAAGAAACATTGCACTGATAGGGCGAGTAATCTTCTCGTAAAAACTTAGGCAATATTGCTTCCCAAGACTTGACTAGAGAAATCATAATTCTAAAAGTCTCCATTAATGTCGATTTCACACTTTTATCAACTGGGCAAAGGCACCCCAAAAACAGAATTAATTATCTGAAAATTGGAACATTTTCAACACCAGATAGGGTTCTATCTGAATATTGCTCTACTTCTTTTAAGGCATTGGTAGAACAACGATAGGACGGAAAAAAGCTGGTTTTCAATAAGAGGTCAGAAGAAACGTTTAAGGATTGCGATCGCAGTTTGACTAACCGAGAATATTGCTGCTCATCTACAATCAATCGCAAAGTCAGAAACTTGCGTCTTTGATGAGAGAAGCCCGCCTTAAAATAATAAACTCCATCTTGCTTAGAACTCCCAACTCCACCTCCCATATTAAAAAATTCATTACCTCGCTCTTTTGCCCAGAAACGAACGTAATCAAACAGAAGCTTTTCAGGAGCAAGCTTCAAGAAACTGTTTCTCGTTCCACCCAAAAATGAGTTAACGATACCGCAGCATTCAGTTACCAAACAAGCGCTAGCAACTCGATTATCTATTTCTACAATACAAAGGTGAAGCTGTTCTTCCAAGGCTAAAAGTGATGAAAAATAGTCGTAACTAAAATAGTAAGACTGGGCGGCGCTGACGCGTTCCATCGTTTCTCGGTAAATCTCGATGAATTCCGACATATAATTTGCAAAAGGAACCATCCTCGCAACCCATCCCGAACGCTTATGGCGATTGATATCTTTACGATGATCGGAACGAGTTTGTCGCCAAATCTCCTCTGGAGATTGCGTTAAATCAATGCCAATTGTCTCCCCGGTTTCTTGGCAAATACTAGCGGGATACACTTGACTTAAATTTTGATTCAAAAAGGGATGCAGGCGGAAAAAAGCAGAGCAAATTTGCTGAGATTGAAAGCTTAAAATAAGCTGCTCTAAAGCCTCCAGTAAAAAATCTGGCGATTGAGCTGCGGCTTCGCTCATCAGAATCCCTGGATAGCCGTAGGGAGACACAACATCATACAGCGGGTAGGGCAGTATTTCACAATTAAATAACTCATTGCAAGAGCGAAGCAAATAGGGAACAAAAAATTTCCGGCTTCCCTGTACGGCCAAAAAAGCCTGTGGGGTTGCGCCAATTCGAGCCGCTTCTAATGCTAGATAAGCCGGTAAATGAAAAACATCATGACGGAGTTGAGACAGGAAATGCTGCCATAACGGACTGGAAAGATTAATAATTTGAGTCTTCATTATTTGACTTATTCAATAATTTCACGTACTAACATGAAAGCCTCTGCGGCAGGCACGCTAATGGTTGACCCTCGAAATTGCGCGAGAGCTTCAAGAGCGGCTAAAGAACGGGGATGAGGCGATTGTTTGAGTTCGGCTTGGTAACAAGCCATTGCTTTAAGTTTTTGTGTCAGATAGGGCGTAATATCTACAAACACCGTTGGAATAAATGCATCTTGTCCAAACGGAGGGGCCCATTCTGTTTCCGATAAGGTTTCATAGCAGAGCAATTTGCGAACAGGACAGCGAGCGAAGGGACGAGCCGCAACTAAAGTGGCTTGAAATACGGCTTGATGATCGATATGAATATCTCCCCGATGGGGAAGATAAACAATATTGGGATGAAATGAATAGAGGGTTTGACGAATGGCATCTGCTAACAGATGACTGGGAATGGTATCGAGTTTGGGGGCTGGAAAGTCTAGGAAATGGACTTCAGTAATTCCTAAAAGAGCGTGGGCTTCCGCCAACTCGCGGCGCACCTGTGCTTCTTCTTCAGGGGAATATAGATCGAGCGCACCCTGGCTAATCACTGCAACCTGCACCTCATCTCCGCAGGCGGTATGGCGAGCGATCGCACCACCACAGCCCAGCACTTCATCATCTGGGTGGGGAGCAATGACCAGAACTTTATTGCTCATAATTAATACCCTTAAGAGGGCTAGCGAATCAATAGCAGCAAACAGGCTCTAAACGTTGTGGGTTCAGAGGTTCAGCGTCCAGAAACTTGCAAGTATCCGGGCCGCAGCAGAAAAGCACATCCAGAATCGAAAGCTGAGAAATAAACCCCACCTGGGGAAACAGTTGTGGATAGAGGGGATGGGCGAACTCTTGCCAAAGTACCTTCACGCCAGCAGCTTCAAACAGCGATAAATCCATATATCGCCTACCACCCGAACCCGATAAGTATGTATCTGCTCCAACAGCTTGGCACGCGTAAATCAAGAGTTCGCTTTTGTGCCCTTCCACCTTCAGCTCAGAGAGGCGCACGATGGGAATATGAATATCCAACTTCTGCATCACCCATTGCAGCAAAGTCATATTTAACTCGCATAAACTGCTCCAGTCTTGACAGAGAATTTGCTGAAGCTCGGAGGCGTACAAGTCAAAGTAAGGGGCGGGCTGATAATTGGTTTTCAATGTCCCCCAGTGCTTGCGCGCCCAAGGAAGTTCTCGGTCAATCTGGACTTGGAGAATGTGCTGTTTCTCCTGATGGAACACTGGAACGGTTAACCATTGCTCCCCCGTACGGGTTTTGATTTTGTTCCGGTGCTGGAGGCCGCGTCTGAGAAACTCAACGCTATCCATTGCAATAAAAATGTCGGCGCGGGCAAGCTTATGAAAAAAGCCAAGATAGGGGAAGTATTGGGGCTGATGAACTGCTGCAATTGTCATAAGGGTGGCTCCCAGAAAGTTGTTGTCTGTTTGGCCGAATTGACTGACACTCACTGCTGCAAGTCCTATGCTGCTGTTGGGTTACGCTAACGCTAATCCAACCGACTATCTTGATTGTCAGTCAACCCGTTAGATTCCTCGGCTACGTTCTGACCCGTTGCTTCCATAAACCCCTTCTTTGTTCAACACCACCTGAATTGTTCGAGCCAGGATGGTTAGATCGAGCCAGAGAGTCCAGCGATCGACATACCAAACATCAAGCGCGATCCGGCTGTCAAAAGGATTGAGGAGTCCCCCCTTCACGGCTTCCCAGCCTGTAATTCCGGGGGAAACGAGCAAGCGACGTTTTTCCCAATTGTTGTAGGTGGACAAACAAGCCACTAAAAGCGGTCGCGGACCGACTAAACTCATTTCACCCCGCAGCACGTTCCACAGTTGGGGCAATTCATCTAAATGGTATTCCCGCAAACACTTGCCAATGCGGGTGACGCGAGGATCGCCTTCAAAGGTGTTTAACCCGGTACCGAGATGAACCGCACCATCAACCATCGTGCGGAATTTGTAGATGGGGAAGGGTTGGCCTAACTTTCCTAAGCGTTCTTGGATGAAGAAAATGGGGCCGGGAGAATCTAAGCAAATGGCGATCGCCACTAGGGCAAAAACAGGCAGCAACCCTACCATTCCCAGGCTGGCGAGGATGATGTCTAATAGACGTTTGAGTGCCAACTGCACGCGCAGTCCTGGACGTTCTGCCAGATAAGCGCGTTCGGCTTGTTGCCATTGTTCTGCTGTCCAGTATTCAGTAACGCTCATCATTGCATTCTGTTCTATGGGGTGAGGGAGACTAGAGAAACGGCTCTTGGGCTGTCATCGATGGCTGAAGGTTCGGGGAAGACAATCCCTAAATCCTGGTAAGCCTCAACGAGTCGCTGAAATACAAAATGCTCGTCATATTCTGCTTCGACTCGCTGGCGACTCTTCGCCCCAAAGGTTTGGCGTAAATCTCGGTTGGCGAGGAGTTCTGCTAAGGCGTTGGCTAAGGCTTCGCTGTCTTTGGGCGGTACGATGAAGCCATTCTCGCCGCTCGCAACGGCTTCTCGACAGCCGCGAATGTCGGTCGCTACGATGGGTAAACCCATTGACATGGCTTCTAGGATGGATCGCGGTACACCTTCGCCGAAGTAGGTCGGTAGGGTGAAAATATCCAATAGCCCTAGCAATTGGGGAATATCTTCGCGATACCCTGTAAAGAGGATCTGGTCGGCAATGCCAAGGTGGGTGGCTTGTTGGATCAGTTCTGCTTGTAAGGGTTCTGAGTCGGTGCTGAGTTGCCCGCCAATGATGAGGACGTGGAGATTGGGAAACTGGGGAAGGAGAAGGGCGATCGCATCCACTAGGTCAGTAAATCCTTTCTCGCGAATTAGACGCCCAATCGTCCCGATGATGAAGTCGGCTGTCTGGGGAATTCCCAAGGATTGTCTAAGCTGTTGCTGTTCGATCGGATTCAGGCGATCGCGACAAAACAGGCTGCTATCTACGCCATTATTGAGGTGACGCACTCCCTGCACCGAATGCAATCCTTGCTTGCAGGCGGTCGTGAAATCCTCATAACTTTGGGTGAGAATTAAATCGGTAAATAAGGCACAGAATTTCTCAATCCCTAAGTAAAGGTGATATTCCAGGTAGGGCGATCGATCGTGGAAGGGAAACCCATGAGCCGTGTAAACAATCCGTTTAACGCCAGCTAATTTGGCAGCAATGCGCCCTAATACGCTTGCAACTGATGTGTGGACATGTACGAGATCGTATTGGTTTTCTTGGAAGAGTTTGACAAGTTGAATTAGGGTTTTGAAATTGCTGAAGGGTGAGATTTTACGATCGATGAAAATGGGGCGAACGATATAGCCTTCTTGTCGGAGTTGTTCGGCTTCAAGATCCGGCGAACAAGCAATTTCAACGTTTAACCCGCGCGATAGAAGGTAATCGACTTGAGGGCGTAATAACTTTTTGGCGGTAATGCCAATGGAACAGAGATGTAGGATTTTCATAAAAGTCAATTGGGGTTTGAGAGGGTCGAAGATTCAAAATTAAGCTAGCTTATAACGACTTTTGTGAAGAATTCGTTTGAGCCAAGAAACGAGTTTATATTTGAAGCTGACACTGGTATCGAGCTTCAAGGTCTTAACGTCCGATCTGATTTTTTGAGCGTAGGCAAATTTATCGTCAACGACCTTAAAGTTAGAATAATTGGGATGGCAGATTACCAAATTTTGAAAGATTTCTTCAATGTGAGGTTGAATCCGTTCTTCGTCTGAAAGTTCACAGTGATTAATTCCATCTGAAACTTTTTTTCCAGTCTGGGCTTCGATTTGAGCGTAACTCCAGGAGTAATCGTCAAAGACAATCCAACCTCGCTGTCTGAGTAATTTATCAACTAGGAAAAACGCAAAGCCATCGATTGTCCAGTTCTTTGCCCCATCAATAAAGCAAAAATCATAAATAGGCTGGCATTGATGCTCGACCATTGCCGCTTCTATTTTCTTTTTGAGAAACCAATTGTAGCCGGTTCTCTCTCGTACTACAGTTACCCAGTCTCCTAAACCCGTGCGGCTTAAAAGCAGCTCAATTGAGGGATGCAGGTTTTGACTCATTTCTAGATCTATACTGGTGAGATGACCGCGATTGAGTTCCTGCAAAGCAGCAGCCAGATAGCAACTACTCACCCCATGAGCAAAGCCAAGTTCTAGGCATTGATTCGGCTGAGTATCCATAATAAAATCGTAAAGAACTTTACCCATTTGAGGGCTTGTGTAAGGAATGCCTTCTAGTTGGGAGGCAACATCGTTGAATTTCATGGTTGTGAATTTTTATTGTCAATAAATTTGTTTGAAACGAAATTTCAGGTGGAGCAAGCCAAGAAACTTGGATTGCAAATCTCTACGACTAAAGCTGGAATAAAATTGTTGAATCTGGCAATTATATAAACATGTTTAGCTCATCTCAGTCTTGCCATTTTGCCGCCCTTTAAAAATGCATCTGCCCCTCTAAATGCAGCACTTTTTTCTGAATTGAGCCATGATTGTTAGCCGTTACCTGATAGGTTCCTTCCGGTAAATAGATAACCGCGACCTCAGAGGGGACTGAAACCTCTAGAATCTGTTGATTACCCCGTTCGATCCGCAATTGGGTGCCTCTGCGAGCGATCGCCACCTCCAAGCGACCGATCTTTTGACGAGCGATCGCAAGCTGTAAAAACGCCTCTCCCGCTTGTCCCCCCTCAGCTCGCATGACAGCCTTTCCCCGCTGCAAAATCCGTCGTCCCAAGGATTCAGCTTCCTGTAAAAAAACGCGATCGCCACTCACCCGATAAGCATCCACCAGAATGCTCAAAAAGATAGTCTGCTGCCGATCCAAACCCCCAGCCCGATCCCCAATTCCCCGATCGATGCGCTCAGGAACCAACCCCTCGCTTCCCATCTTCACCAAGTTGCTCCAGGCAACCTTCAGCCTTTGAAGATACTGCTCGTCTTGGGTGACTTGGTAAGCGCGAACCAGAATATGCAGCGTATTGTATTTCCCATCGCCATATAGCTCGCTCACCGCCGGAGTCCCCAGGGGGGTTAGCTTGCGAACAAAATGCCCCCATTGCGGGTTCCAAGCTTGCTCAAACCACAGACGGGTTACAGCCATTGCCCAATCTCGGTAGCGCGTGTTGCCCGTCATCTGATACAAATCGAATAACTGACGCACGTAATATAAAGTGTCCGTATCGCTTGATGGCTCCTCCGGTCGATTGAGGGCTTGAGACGGAATCAGCAATTCTGGTAATAGCGGTAAGTTGGGATTCATCCGGTTTTGCCAGACAAACTGCAACTTTTGGTCAGCCCACTGCAAAAACTGAGGATCTCCTGTCCTCGCTGATAAATAGGCTAATCCCTTTGCCACCTCCCCATAATCTTGAATCAGGGTAATTGCGCCCCTGGGTTCGCCGCCGTTCGCCACATTCACCCAACCCCACATCCCGCCCCGTTCGCCCGATGGAGTGCGAAAATCAAAATATTGCAGCGTCGCTTTTGCTAAGGCAACACAGCGATTCTGTAAAGTCAGGTCATTGGGAAACCATTGGCAAAAGTCGATTGCTCTCCCGATTAGGGCGACGGGTTGCTTGCCCTCAGTTTGGAAATGGCGGAGTTGCGGGCTGTAGGAGTTGGGCAGATTGCTGTAAGGTCGAGTGTTGTAAGAGAAAGGAATCAAACCCGTTTGAGGGTGGCGGGGGGCAAAAAAAGCCTCTGCCAATAGGCGCATCGTGGCATCGGCGGGTTTATAGTTCAACGACTTAAGGGCAATGGGTAAGTAGTTATCTAAATGCCCGCGTACCAGGTAAGTCTGGGTTTTGGCAATGTTGTTCCAGTAATCTTCTAACCCGTAAAATCCGGCGGTGAGAAATTCATCTCCAGCGGCGTAGTAGATTTCGCGATCGCCCTGGTGTACCGGACGCGCGCACGCTATAACCGCCACCCAATAAACGAAACAGACGATCACCGCTGCGATCGCCAGGAGTTTGTAAAAGGGCGATCGCAACCTTCGCATCCGGCGAAAACGCCGCTTGGCGATCCCTATCCTCATCATTATTTTTGCCCAGAAAAAATTAGAGAACTTTCAGCTTAGATTCAGCCGGGGGATAAGCGGGTACAGTCGGCTGCTCGAAGGAGGCTCGATCCGGGCGTTCTGACAGCAGCGCCTCATAGACTTGCATCACGCCGCTGACATAGGCATCGGTCGAAAAGAGACGCTTAACGCGATCGCGACCCGCTTTCCCCAAATCCTGCCGCAACTGTGGATCGCTCAGTAACCGTTCTAAAGCATCTGCAAGGGCAACAGCATCGGCGGGGGGAACCACAAAACCAGTCACCCCCTCTTCAATTTGTTCGCGCACCCCTGCGATCGCAGTTCCCACCACCGGCAACCCCAAAGCCATCGCTTCAAGATGAGTGCGCGGAAATCCTTCATTTCCCCGAATCTCAATCGCGCGATCGCCAGAATTAAACCATTCTCGGCTAACGGACGGCAACACTTCAATATCTGCAAGCTGGTAAAAGGGAAACGGATCGGACTGCCAACCTGTAAAGGTGACATTATCAATGCCCAGTTCTTGCTGTCGCTGCATTAACCCGTTGGCATATTCTTGATATTCCGACTCAATATCCCCAACGCAGATAAACATCACGCGATCGCGCCAACCGCGCCGATTCAGTTCCGCAACCGCATCCAACAGGTGATGATGTCCTTTAAAAGGCACCACCGAGGCAAAACACCCCACCATCAATTGACCTTCAGCCTTCAGCGCAGCTAGCCAAGGACTGGGTTTCCCCCGCACAGCAACCTCTTGAATCCCGTTGTAAACCGTTACAGCTTTTGTCCGGGCTGCGGCGCTTAAGCAAGATTGAATCGCCCAACAGACCGTAATGATGCGATCGGATACCGTTTCAAAGATTGTTTGAGCAATCCCAGCAAAAGGCATCTCGCCCCGGAGATGTCCAACCACCGGACAATCGGCCAAACGAGCCGCCAGTCCGATCGTCAGCGCCCCTCTAGCCCCATTGACGTGAATAATATCCGGTTGCCAGTCTTGGATCAGCGACAGACATTGAAAGGTGTAGGGTAATAACTCGCTCACCCCCACCCAAAGCTGGCGCGGCAAAGACCAACTCAGCATCGCTTTACCAAACTGATTGAGGGAACGTCCGGGAGGCAAAACCACCACCTCAATCCCTGCATTTCTATACGCCTCAGCCGCCCGTCCTTCACCCGCCAGTACCACCAGGGGCGTTACTGTTTTGGGCAGATGGGCGATCAATTCAAATAAACTGCGGTTTGCCCCCGCCATGCGCTGATAGTAAGCGATGTAGTAGAGGACGCGAATGGAGCCTCTAGCGGAGTTGCGAGCATTCAGTTGAGCATCAGAAAAAAGACTAAAACAAAGCATGGGTGAGTTGTCGTCATCGGGGATCGAACCTAGCCGTTCCTTAGTACCTGCTAGGCGGCGATAAGACATCGCTAGGGGATAGGGTTTTATCAATAAACAGTTGGAACCACAGCTCTAGAATGAGTAATGCCCATAAGCTTTGTCCGCGATCGGCAATGCCTTGTTGGTGTTCGTCAATGAAATGGGCGATCGCTTCGGGGCGGAAATACCCCCGCTGTCGAGCCGTCTGAGACAGCAGGATGGGATGTAACAGCGCCCCCAAATCAGAGCGCAACCAATCGGATGTGGGCAAAGAAAAGCCTTGCTTGCGGCGATAGATCAGATCGCGAGGTAAATAGTTTTCTGCCAAGCGCTTCAGCAAGCGTTTGGTATGCCACTGCTTGAGCTTGAGGGAGGAGGGAATTTTGCTAGACAGCGCCACCACGCGCATATCGAGTAAAGGCGATCGCGCCTCTAACCCATGTGCCATCGTGGCAACATCCATCTTGGTGAGAAAGTCATCGGGTAACAACGCCATCAAATCGACGTACAAAGCCCGATCCACCCAATCGGGGCTTCCTGCCTCATGCCACAAGGCTCGATATAAAAGATCGCTATCCCATTCCTGAGCCAAACTCCTCAGTAAAGGGCCGAATAAATCCTGTTTGGAGAAGCGGAACGTCCGGCTACCCACCGAATCAAAGACATAATTACCCTGTTTGCCTCGGCTAATCTCGCTAACCCAGCGCAACTTGCGAATTCCCCGCACGCCGCGTTTTTCCAGATTGCGGCAGAGTGCCGCCAACCCCTCCCGCACACCATCAGGGAGACGATGCAAGCTTTGGGCCGCTTTCACCGCTAGCACGCCCCGATACCCTGCAAAATTTTCGTCTCCGCCATCCCCAGTCAGGACAACCTTAACGCGATCGCGGGCTGCTTTTGCGAGGTAATAGGTTGGCAAAGCGGAGTGATCGGCAAAAGGTTCGCCATACTGAAAAATCAGTTCGGGCAGCACAGCAGCAGCATCGGGATAGAGAATCTGTTCGTGATGCTGAGTGCCGTAAAGTCTCGCCACCCGTCGAGCATGGGGCAGTTCATTATGGGATTGCTGCGGGAAGCCGACCGAAATCGTCGTGACGGGATTGCTAGAGAGTTGGCTCATCAAGGCAACCACCAGGCTAGAATCAACGCCCCCACTTAGGAAGGCTCCTAGGGGCACATCGGCAACTAAGCGATCGCGCACGGCATCTTTCAACAGGGCATCAAGGCGCTCTAACCACTCCTGTTCGTCGAGTTGTTCCTGCTGAGAGAAGTCGGGATGCCAGTAGCGCAGAATTCTAGGGTTTTGGTGCTGTCGGTACTCCAGCCGATGGGCAGGAGGGAGCTTGAAGACGCCCTCAAATATGGAATCGGGAGAGGGAACGCACAGGTAGGTTAAATAATCGAGAATGGCGCTTGGCGAAACTTCAGGCGTTTTTCCTAAAAGTTCTAGCAGGGCGGGTAATGTAGAGGCAAAGGATAGCCCGCCCCCCAATTGCGTGTAATAAAGCGGTTTCTTGCCCAAATGGTCGCGAACCAGGTGCAAGGTTTCAGTCGGCTCATCCCACAGAGCAAAGGCAAACATACCGCGTATCCGCTGCAATAAGCCTTCAATTCCCCATTGCTCGTAGCCGTGAATTAGAACTTCTGAATCAGTGCGGGAGCGGAAATGGTGTTGGGGTTCCAGTTGGGTTCGCAGCTCGGCAAAGTTGTAAATTTCTCCGTTAAAGACGAGCCATATCGTCCCATTTTCATTGGTCATGGGTTGCTGACCGTCATCGGATAAGTCAATAATTGCCAGACGGCGATGGCCGAGAGCAACGCGATCGCCCCATCGAGTTCCCTGGCAATCTGGCCCGCGATGAGCCATACGTTGCAATGCTGCTAGCAAACGGGAGTTGGCCGTGACGGAGCCAACCGTTCCGCAAATCCCACACATGAGTCCTCCTTAGAGTGATTGAGCGAGCAATTGTAGGAATAAATTTCCATAGGTAGCTGCGATGGTCTGAGCCTGAAAGTCTTGCGATCTCAGTCGTCCGCGATCCGAGAGATGCTGTCTCAGCGCTGAATCGGTCAGTACCCGCGCGATCGCCTGGGCGAGGGATTCCCCATCGGCTGGGGGAACGAGCAGACCGTTAACGCCATCCTCAATAATTTCTGCCGGGCCGTGATGGCAGCGGGTGGCAATGACAGGCGTACCGCAGGCCATCGCCTCAACAATGACGTTCCCAAATCCCTCATAAAGGGATGACAGCACGAAGACATCGGCGGCGGCCATGTATTGATACGGGTTGCTTTGAAAGCCAACGAGACGCACGCAATCTGATAAGCCTCGCTTCTGGATCTGCCGTTCTAAAGAAGATTTCAGAGGTCCTTCTCCCACAATCCACAGGTGGGCGGGTACCGTCTCCCGCACCCGCGCAAGGGCGTCAATTAGATAGGAAAACCCTTTTTGCTCGTGCAACCGACCGCAAGCAACGATTAGGGGGATAGCGCGATCGCGCCCAATGGGATGAGTTGCGCCTTGCAGAACGTGGGGATCGACCCCAGCATTGTAGATGACTTCAAGCGGACAAGGCTTGCCCGACATCAGGGTGGCGATCTCTGCGGCGACGCCTTGGGAGATGGCGATAATTTGGTCAGCCCGATCGTAGAAATGCGCGATCGAAAAGCACATGAGCCGATCGAGGGGATGCCAAAGGCGATGATACTGAGCAATGGGGGCGTTCTGAACGCTAATTGCAAGGCGGGGAGGTTTGGCGAGTTTGTAGCAGGCCAAAATGGCGGCTAGGTTGGCATGATCTTGCACCGCACATAACAGATCGGGCTGTACGGTTTGAATCAGGCGTCGTAGGGGAAGGATGGCTCGAATTGTACGAACGAGACTAGAGCGGATGTGGGGTGGATTTAAGGCATAGACGGCGACATCCTCGGCGAGGGCCGCTTCGTAAGTGCCGCCTGTTTGGGCTAAGGCCACCGACACGGTAAACTGACTGCGATCGAGGGCATTGATCGCCCGCAAGACGTGCATTTCTGCTCCGCCATTGCCCAGAGATGGGGTAAAGAATAAAACTTGCGCTTTTTTAGCACGAGGTTCCCGATGGTTCTGAGCGCGATCGTTGGGCAATCCAACCGGGCGGGTATAGGGCTGCATAGAGGTCAGAGTTTTTAGGCGATGAGTTGTATGGGGGTGGATGCAACCCATTGGAATCGAGAGCGGCTGCAATGGGTTTTGTTCTAAGCGGGGCAGCGATCGCAATATTTGGTAAAACCCGATTGTTCTATCAGTCATCCTGTTAATAGTGTTGTGAAAATGCGGGGAGAAGTCTTGCCAGTTTGCCATTAAGGAGAGCGGTTTGGGGGGGCAATCGCGATCGCGCCTGTTGACCACAAAAACAGAAAAGCGGGAATTTCCTTTAACAGCAGGTCGATGGCGCTGAGTCCGGTTGGTTCGGGAAACAAAAAAAGGGCGATCGCATACAGCACAATTACCGCAGGCTCCCCTGCATACTGCTCGAAACTGGTGGCGAGTCCTTTACAGAATGCGCCAAAGCAAAAGAAGACCATCAACACGCCGGGAAGCCCAAAGTTCCAGTACGCTTCCCCAATGGAACCCGGTGGCATCCCCACATTGACATTAAAAAAGGTTTCCCCAACCATCCCAGCAATCAGGCTCGGTTTTGCGGGCCATAGCCCTCTAGGAACGGGCAGCGTCAGCACGGCGAGATAGGAACTGCCATACAAAAAATCAACGTCGTTGGGGACGAGGGCTAAGATTGGAAACACGCCTGCAAACACGCTGCTGCGATTGGTGACTTCCCCTAATCCCGAACTGAGAGCCGATTCATCGACGGCATCGTTAGGAGCAGCCCCCATGAGCGCTGCCCAGTTAATTTCGCCGTCGTAGGTACTATCTCGAAAATTCCCCAAGATGCCCAAGAGAAATAAACCCAGGAAGGTAATGCCGATAATCTTGGTAATCTGAATTTTTCGCTCTCGCAACAACCACGCAATTAGCCCCAGAATCATGAAATAGATGGCGCTAGAACGAGAACCGCTCGATAGAAACATAAATCCTACAGACATCAGCGTGCATCCCCAGAATAGGGGGCGGAGGACGGAGTTACGATCGAGAATCAGCCAACTGAGACAAGCCAATAATCCAAACTGAATGACAAATTGCCAATAAAACTCCCCTGCCAGTTCCGTCGTGCGCCCGCGTCCCCAGGAAAGAATGTGGCTGGTAATTCCTCCGCGTTTCTGCATATAGGCAGCAAAGACGACAAACGAGAAGAGAACCACCAGCAAGACTTTAGAACCGAGATGGCGCGGTTGCCCAAATTTCAGTTGGGGCAGCCGCAAAGGAGGGCTAAGGAAGAACCCAAAATACCAGCTCATTAAACTAATGGCTCGCAAAACCAACTCGTATACCAGCAGCAGAGTTAAGCTATCGGGACTCCATCCGGGTAAGCCCGCGTGCCATTGCAACCCATGTATGTAGGTGTCAGCGCGGCGCAGGTGATTGAGCAGCGAAAAAACAATGCCAAAAATTAAGGGATGAAACCAACCATAGGAGGGTTGATAGAACACTAGGGGGACGAGCATGAGGCCGATATTGCCAGCTAGGGCCAGAAAAACCCAGCCCATTGTTGTGAGGGAAGACGGATGGATGAGTTGTTGAAAACCAATCCACAGCAAGAAACTGCTTAAAATACCAGCCACGCAGAGCCGTTGCCAAGGGGTCATGCGGACAAAGGGCGATTCTTGGGAACTCCTCATGGCCCCACTCGCTGGCTCTGGGGTAGGGGAGGCGAGCTAATCTGGCTTTCTGGGGAAATGGGTGTTGCGAGGGTGCGATACAGTTTTTCATACTGGTGGATAATTGGCTCTGGCTGGAACAGTTTGGCGGCGACTGAGGTGGCATTTTGATGGAGCGATCGCCACAGCGAGGGTTTGGACGCCAGTTCTGTCACAGCTTGGGTTAGGGAAAGATAATCGCCCTGCACGACGACTCGCCCGCATTGGTAGTGCGTGAGAATTTCTTGGGCAGAACAGACATCAAATGAAATAACGGGGGTACCGCAGGCAA
Organism: Geitlerinema calcuttense NRMC-F 0142; assembly: GCF_030285425.1. NCBI lineage: Bacteria > Bacillati > Cyanobacteriota > Cyanophyceae > Geitlerinematales > Geitlerinemataceae > Geitlerinema > Geitlerinema calcuttense. The sequence goes on from NZ_JASVEJ010000023.1 coordinate 24,658, forward strand.
GGCTTTCAATCATGCAGCGGGCTAACCCTTCCTGACGCGAGGCAACGATCGCTAAGTCGAGCGCCCGATACCAATCGGCTACGGTTGAGGTATAGCCGATAAAGGTGAGGGTGGATTGCAATCCTAAATCGTTGGCGGCTGCCAGACATTGCTGGGCGTAGGGGTTGGTGTCTGGCTCGAAGTCTCCAATCATGTAGAGTTGAAGATTGGGAATCGCTTGTTGGAGGGGAACTCCAGCCCGTTCGATTAGGGGAAGTTGTGCTTTTTTGGGATTGAACGCGGCGATGTATCCGACGGCAAAGGTATGGGGGGCAATTCCTAGGCGCGCCCGCAGTTGCTGCCGTTGTTCGGGTGCAACCGGATGCAGTTGCTGAGGCTCGACAATGCTGTAAATGGGCTGAATTTTGGAGGGCTGATGTTGCAAATGGGGAAAGCGATCGCTCAGAAATTGCTTCATCTCTTGGGAGAGGACCACCAGGCGATCGCTGATTCGCATGGCGAGCTGCCATTTCCAACCGTAGGATTCATTGGGCGCTTTTGTATCCCGAATATTGAAAACAAGCTTTGCGCCGGCTAGTTTGGCTCCCAAGGCGGTATGCCAGAAGGCGCTGGGATCGTTACAGTGAACGACACAACACCCGGTTTGGCGGACAAGCGCGTACATTTGGAGGTTGGTTTGCCACAGGGAGTAAAGACGATGCCCCCTGGCTTGCCAAGGGCTTTGCCAAAATCCGCTACCGATGCGGTAAGGAATGTTCCACACTTGAACGGGTGCGCCTGCTGCCTGCCAGCGTTGATTGACTGGGGTTTCAATCTGAGTCACGATTTGGGGTTCTATTTGTTGGCAATGCTCAATAATTTGAGTAATGCTTTCAACGCCGCCATTGGCTCGATTGGTTGTTTGGAAAATGACAAAAATAACTTGAATGGCTCGTTTCATATTAGGAGTGAATGAATGATAAAAACATTTTTGGCAGTCGAAATGGGAGGCAGATGGCTTTGGTCATCAGGATGGCGTTGTTTCTGGTTTGGGGAATGAATAGGAAATATAAATAGCTGCCAATTGCATAGGAAATGAGCGTGGCGATCGCGGCTCCAGTTCCTCCATAAGTTGGAATGAGCAACCCATTTAGGGCGATGTTAGAAATTAAGCCTGCTAACCGGGAATAGAAATTAAACAGTTGCAATCCTTCGGCGACAATCCACTTACTCTGAGCAATCCCTAAGAAGGTAAATAATGTACTCCAAATATGGATTTTCAAAATGGGAATTGCGGCTTGGTAAGAGTTACCATATAAAAGAGCGATCGCTAAACCAGACAGGGGAATCATCAGCGCGATCGCACTATAGGATAAAAAGCTGATTGAGTCATAAAATCTTTGCATCTTTTTCTGATAAACGCTGGATTCGGAGTTTTTAGATTGAATAATCGCAGGATACAAAGAAGAACAAACAATTAAGGGCAAAAAAGAACTCGCTTCTGATAAGGCGGAAGCACTGGAATAGATCCCAACGGCTTGACTGTCAATCATGTTTCCCAGCATGATTTTATCGATATTAATATAAATGACGCAGGCAGTCGAAGAAAGCAAAAGAGGAAAGGATTCTTTGAGGAGATACTTAAAGGTTTGGAGATTGCCTTTCCAGTTATAAATAGATTGGCGATCGCGCTGATAATAGAAAATAAGAAATAATCCATAAAGTAAAGCTTCGAGGATGATGACAATTGCAAAAGCGACTAAAGGAGCTTGCCAAATAATCAAGCCGCATTTAATCGCAGAAATCACTAAAAAAGATAGATGTTCGGCAAATACCGTAAACTTAGAATTAACTTGCGATTCAAACCAGTTTTCAATCGGTTGCAGCGAATTTAAGAAAAACTTGAGAGATACAATAAAAACGAGAATCCGAATCAAAGAGTTACTCGGTGCTAGGATAAAAATTCCCACAACGCACAAACTCGCTGCAACCATTCCGCCCAACAGTTGTAAAATAAAAGCAGTCCCTAAAATGATGGAACGATGCTCCGGTCGTCGAACCAATTCTCGCGTAATAATAGGACCCATCTGTCCTGTAGATAAGGGCATGAAAAAGCCAGAAAAGGCTAGCGCGTACTGTAATGTACCAAATTGATTAGGTCCAAGATAGCGAGCAACCCAAGTTGCGACAAATAGACTGACAAACATCCGCCCAATCTTACTTGCAAATAGCCATCCAGTATTGTGAATAATCTTGCGAGATTCTGGGCTGAGTTCCTGGCGACTTCTGACAATTTTGTTCAACATTGCTGATTAAAAAAGAGAGAATTTAATCCCATTAGATGAGAACTCCCGAAAACAAGAATGATAACGCGCTGTTGCGCCCTTAAAAAGTGTGATTTTATAGCGTTTTTTGATTGGATGAGATACGGCACGATCCCCTAACTCCCCCTTCAGTAAGGGACGTTGTAAGAAAGCGCACTTCACGAACCTGAAAAATGCTGTAACTCCAGTCCCCCGGCTAGGGGGAATCGAAACCTTGTAGAGCAATGTTAGAAGCCTGATGTATAAACGGGAGAGGAATTGGGAGTGGGGGAAAGCTCGCAGCGCATTTCAATTCCAATCATTATTGTTGGGTAGAATCCGCTTAGACTCCGTTTCTTCTAGGGAAGAATATTGCGTGTAATAGTAATAGCTGTAAGGTTCATTTTCAAACATAACGCCATTAACAACTTGTCCTAAAATATGGGGTTTTAACTGCTCCAATCGTTCTTTAGCGAACGCCGCGCTCACCGCATCAATAACACCTGGACGGGTGACAAATAGCACGCCATCCGACATTTTGCTCAGAATCGGAACATCGGCTGCAACCTTCAGAGAAGGAGTATCGATAATCGTAAAATCGTAGGAGCGCGAACAAAGCTCAATCAACTTTGCCATCCGTTGGGAATCGAGCAAAGCGGTTGGATTTGGAGGCAGAACGCCAGCCGTTAAGACATCCAGATTCCGGGCTGCTTTTTTGATGGCAACTTTCGGATCGAGGTGTTCGACAATGACATTACTCAATCCGGTGTTATTCAGTAAATCCCAAATTTTATGCTGGCGCGGGTGGCGCATATCAGCATCAATTAGTAACACCCTTTGACCTGTCTGTGCCTTGGCCATTGCGAGATTCGCTGAGACGACAGACTTACCTTCATTCGCAACCGCACTGGTGATGACAATTGTTTTTAAGGGGCGATCGGAACCCAAAAATTTGAGATTGGCTTGCAGCAAGCGATAGGCTTCGCAGATTGGAGAATTGGGAAATTGTCTAACAATAACCTCAGAAGTTGTCCAGTCAGGTTCTCCAAAAGAGCGACCTAGCTTACCATTTTTGTGCAGCGGGATGACACCCAATAGGGTAAAGTCAAACAAGTCTCGCGCTTCTTTGACCGTTCGGATGGATTTATCGAGGGCTTCTAGAGCTACGGCGGTGGCGATCGCGCAGAACAAGGCAAAGATCCCCCCACTTGCCAGGTGAGAGAGTTTGCGAGGAGCCACAGGTTTTTCTAACACAAAAGCACTTTGCAGGATGCGCGCATTCCCTACATTCTGATTTTCCGCCACCCTCGCTTCATGCAATTTCTGGAGCAGCATTGCGTAAGTAGACTGAGCCGCTTCTAACTTGCGGGCAAGTTCGCGTTGTTCTTGTTGCAAGCGAGGCAGCCTCCGCAGTCTGTCTTCATAGGCAAGTTCTGTGGTTGCTAACGTTTCTACGCGATCGGCTAATCCGGTGCGTCTAATTTCTGCTCGGAAAAAGTCGCCAATTAACTCAGCTCTAAGGGTGCCGATTTGCAAATTACCCTTGGCGAAACTCTCCCTGCGGGAATCGCGAGCCATCGGTTGCCCGTCTAGCGTTTGCTGAATGCGGGCGTTGAGAAGCGTTTCTAAGTTGGTTCTGCGAGCTTCTAAGGCTTGGATAATGGGATTTTCATCAAAAAACCGCACCCGTTCAACGGCGAGCTGTGCCTCAACTGCTTGCAACTGCTCAAATACATCTTGAACGCCGGGTGATTGGCTCAAACCAGCGATCGCGATCGCGTCTTGGGCATTCATCCCTAATTGGCTGTTAAAGGCGATCGCTTGAGCATTGGCATCGGCAAGCTGGGACTTTGTTTCGCTGATATTGGTGCGTAACTCTTCAAGGGCGATTACTAAGGTGCGTTCCTCTTCTTCTAAGGCGGCAACTTCGTACTTTTCTTTAAACTGTCGCAAAGCCGCTTCAGCTTCGCGCACCCTGGATTCGGCATCCGGTAGCTGTTGCTCAATAAAGGTACGGGCTGCCATCGCTTCAGCTCGATTTTCCTGTAAGTGGTTTTCGAGATAAAGCGACATCAATGTCTCGGTGACGGCTTTGGCGATTTCCGGGGAACCGTCTTGATAGCCAACTTGCAGGATATCTGTCCCTTTCAGGCTATTGAGGCGCAAGCGGCGTAAAAAGTCTCGGCGTTGCAGCGTTTGACCGCTAGGATCTTTTAAGTTGAGTTGATGAATGGTGGCTTGGATGAGCGGTACAGAGCGGATTGCTTCCATCTCTGTGTTGATGGGATTGTTATCTTCAATTAGCGGATCGAATTGTCCCATCTCCCGCCCTACACCTGTCAGGATGGTGGTTCTGTCCCCTCTGGTAAAGCGAATTTTACCTTCTGCTTGATAGATGGCTTTTTGTCGTAGCAGGGAGATCCCGGAAAGGGTGCAAATGGCGATCGCCACCAGGCTAGCTGGCAACCAACGTCGTTTGAGAATAAGCCAATAGTGCTGAGTCTCCATAAAATTGGCTCTAAAACCACAGCTACGGGCAATTTAGCAAACATGACCGTGAGAAATATTGCCACTTTGCCACCCGGTTTGGGATCGAGAGGCGATCGCGGAGTCTGCTTTGTTGCTCGGTGGTACCTGCGAATGCTAGCACGCAGCACGGAGAGCATTTTTTTACCCTTTCTCACAACCTTTGTAGGTGGAGGTACAAAACCCAACACAACCCTGGCTGCTGTTGGGTTTCGCTAACGCTCGCTCAACCTACGACAACATAGGACTTTCAGCAGTGAGTGTCACTCAGGGTTCGATCTCAGTCTTTTTACTTAAAAAGTAGGCATTTTGGCAACCCGTTCCCCTGAACTTACAGTATCTTTTTTTTACAGGGACGCTGTGAATTTACTTTTTTATTTGATGAAAATTTTTTTCCGGTTCTAGCAAACGCAGTATCAACTAAAACCAGATAGCTAAGGGAGTAATAGCAGAGGACAATGAGGCAGTTTTAAATATTTAACTGTCGGCAACCAAACGCTAGAGACTTTCTTTAGTTCTCTTTGCCCCAGGGGACTGCGATTTCAATTTCTCTGTTCCTCTAGGCGCTACTTTCCGATTCAGGAGAGACGCTGCGGAGTTTAAGAAGGTATTTAACATCACGAGACATTGATTTTTCAACCGCCTCTACTCAGTCCCACGTCCCTAAACTGTTGATGGCAAGAAAGGGTATTAAGCGGCCCTATCCACAAGCCAACTGCTAGCCAGAAGAGTGGAGAAAGCACGGTTATCCGATCGAAAACTCTCATCGCCCCGATTTTCGATCCCTCTCTTCTTCTTGTGGCTCAAAAATTTAATGACAGTCTCGCCCCTGTAAGCGATTGCAATGCAGAGATGGGCTAACATACGTCTCTGCATTGTTCCTAATGCGGCGGTACAGAGAATTAAACAAGGGAGATCGGCCAGACTTGCTGTGCGCTCTTCTTCCTCCCCCTTCTGGTGCCGATCGAGGGGCAGAATTGAACGACACCCTTTCAGCAATTGATTCATCAAATTCTCCAATTCATAGAACCCTAAGACTTTCAAGTTCCTATCGCCTGTCATAAGAGGTTCGGGCTGATGTTTTCTATATTGAGTAAGCAATTGTTAGGGCTAAGAAATCGCCATTTCTTGCTGATTGATAGCGCCATCTTTTTAATAACCCCTTTTTTAGCACTCTTTTTGCGCTTAGATGGAGCGATTGACCTGAGCGTGTATCAATCGGGTCTGTTAGAAGTGAGTTTAGTCTTCCTCGTGCTGAAGCTAGGCGTACTGCACGCCTTTGGCTTCTACAGGCGTTGCTGGAAATATGCAGGAATTGAAGAACTGCAACAGATGGCGATCGCCACGATCGCTGCGATCCTTTTGCAATCGCTTGCCTTTACTGGACTTCAGCAGAGTCTTTTGCAAAACTTACCCCGCTCTTTGCCGCTCCTAGATGGCATTCTGAGCTTTCTACTCGTTGCAGGATTCCATTTTAGTATCCCCACCGCCGATCGACTGGCTCACCGCAGTCGGGCCTTTTTTCGCCGCGATCGCGTCTTGATTGTTGGGGCGGGGAGTGCGGGAGTTGCCCTAGTCAAAGAGATGCAGCGCAATCCCTCCCTAGGGTTGCGTCCTGTTGCCTTCATTGATGACAATCCGGCAAAGCTGAATTTGCGGATTCGCCACTTACCCGTTGTGGGCGATCGCCACAGCATCCCCGAAGTGGTTCGTTCTCTGCATATTCGTAAAGCCATCATTGCCATGCCCACTGTTCAGGGAAGCGTTATTCGAGAAATCCTAGACATTTGTCAGAAAGCGGGCGTACAGACCAGTACCTTACCCGGCATTCACGAAATTCTCAATGGTCGCGTCTCCCTCGGAAAAGTTCGGGAAGTCCAAATTGAAGACTTGCTCAGACGCGAACCGATTCAAATGGATACCCAGCAAGTTTCCGAACTGATCCAAGGCAAGCGCATCATGATCACCGGGGCCGGAGGATCGATTGGTAGCGAATTGTGCCGCCAACTGCTGAAGTTTTCTCCAAGCGAACTCGTACTGATCGGACACGGAGAAAATTCTGTATTCAACATCCAGCAAGAACTCGAAAAAGTGGCTGGGAATCCGAACGCGCAGAACATTCCCCGGATCTCTACCTTCATTGCCGATATTCGTTTCCTATCGCGGCTAGAGTCTGCTTTTGACCAATTTAGACCCAACATCATTTTTCATGCGGCCGCCCACAAGCACGTCCCCTTAATGGAAGCGAACTCGCCTGAAGCCATTACCAACAATGTCCAAGGGACTAAGAACCTGTTGGATTTGTCATTGCGGTACGGGGTAGACAACTTTGTGATGATTTCCACAGATAAAGCGGTTAACCCAACCAACATTATGGGCGCAAGCAAGCGAGTCGCAGAAATGTTAGTGTTGCAAGCGGCTCGAAAAAGTAAAAAGCGCTATGTTGCTGTCCGCTTCGGTAATGTTTTAGGTAGCCGAGGCAGCGTTATTCCCACCTTTAAACGTCAAATTGCCGAGGGGGGCCCGGTGACAGTGACTCATCCAGAGGTTTGTCGCTACTTCATGACCATCCCGGAGGCCGTCCAACTGGTGTTACAGGCGGGCGCGATCGGTCAAGGGGGAGAAGTGTTTATGCTCGATATGGGCAATCCTGTCAAAATTGTAGACTTGGCTGAGGAACTGATTCGGCTGTCTGGTTACGAAGTCGGTAAGACAATGGAAGTGGTGTTTACAGGGCTGCGACCGGGCGAGAAGTTGTTTGAAGAGTTGTTTCTTCCCGGCGAGCAATACGACGCCACCCAACACGAAAAACTCTTGATTGTTACCAATGCAACAAGAATTGTTCCAGAAAAGCTAGATTCTATTGTTGAAGCGCTCTGTCGGGCCGCTCTCCGCAATGAGCCTAACGAAATTATCTTTCTACTAGAACAGGTCGTTCCAGGGTTTAAGCCGCAATACAATCTCGCTCCAGTTGAAGTCAACCGGAAGCCGGAAAGTGCGATGTCATTGCAGTGGAGTTATCTCAGCACTCCCTAAGCTTAGGCAGTTGTGAATGGAGTAGAAACGTTCCAGCAAAACGTCTTCAGCCCAATCTGTTTTGCCTAATCAATGGGTCTGCTGCTAGATTCACAATTCAATCGATCTCTTGAGATTTAATTCCATTGAGCTTTTAAATCGCCTGAAAGGGTAAAAGCTCAATGATATTTCGTGTTTGAATTTAAGATTTAAGGGAAAATTGCTCGATAATCTGGTCTGATTTCAAATTCCTAAGAACTATTAAATAAAAAGGTTCTCTATTGACAATAGATGGCCAGCTTGTTTACGATTCAAATCATAAAACACGCTGTTTCCCTTTTAACAAACTTATTTTAAAGAATGGATAATTGTCATGAGCCTATACTCAGCGGTCAGAAACCCCCAGACCCCTGTCGGAACTGAATCTGGCGATCGGTTGGCGAATGCTAAACATTACAAAGTCATGACTCAAGAACAAGTTGACCAGATTGTGAAAGCAATTCTTGAAGGCAAATATTCTTGGGCTTGCGTTCTGATTCTGCGTTTTGCTGGGTTTAACCCATCGCATTACATCCCCTATCGAACCTACAAGCGGTTGCTGAAGGAAAATGGTCGTCACGACCGACAAAAGTTACGAGAAACTATTGTAGAAAGTCTGGAGTATTCCTCTAAGGTGCTAAATTAACGAGCGCTAATTACTCCAACCCATAGCAACACCCGATCGAGGATAGAGGGCTGTAAAACCCAATTGCGTTTTACAATTCCCTCTATCCGTTTATCTCACATCCCTAGAGAGGGCTGCAACCCGCAAAAATTGCACTTTTAGCCTTCTTATCTCTCTTTCAACCTTTGCAAATGAGTCTAGTCCAGGCGTGTCATTTTAAGAAGTTACAGACTATTCTCGATTCTACTTAAGATTTTGAGCCTAGGGTTTTGCGATCGCCTAATCTAGTCCACTAACTTGAACTGACATGCTCTCTCCCTCAAACTATTGGAATAAAATCCCTTCTAGGCGAATGGACATGTATGGCAAATCTTCCAAGCCTATCTTTAGAAACAGAAGAAATCATTGATTTTCTCAGACGAGATCTGCGCCTTAAGGACATTTATCAGGAAATCGCTAGCCAAAAAATCATTAACCAAACGGCCCAAGAACAAGGGTTAACCGTGACCTCTAACGAAATTCAAGCAGAACTAGACAGAATTCGTTACGAAAAGTGTTTTGATAGTCCCTCGGTTCTCCTCAATTGGCTAGACAGACAGAGAGTAACGTTAAATGAATTAAGGCAAAGAATTGGCGAACATCTACTGACCAAAAAACTAGCAAACTACTTGTTTTCAGAAAAAGTCGATCGACTCTTTTCCGAACATCGCAGCGATTTTGAACAGGTATTACTTTATAAAATAGTGGTTCCTTATGAACAACTTGCCAACAATATTTTATATCAAATCATAGAAGAAGAGGTCAGTTTCTATGAAGCGGCTCATCTTTATGATATTGATGAAAAACGGAGATTGCATTGCGGTTACGAAGGCAAAAAACGGCGCTGTCAGCTAAATCCCGAACTTGCTGAAACCTTGTTCAATGCCAATACGGGTGAAGTTATTGGCCCGCTAAAATCTTTTGAGAAAACCTATGAATTATTTCTCGTCGAGGAATTTTCCTCTCCCGGACTAACGACCGAAATTTATGAAGAGACGTTGAATGGTATGTTCAAGGAGTGGTTAGAAGCTAAATTGCATTGATATTGCGATCGCAAACCTTCAAATCTCCCCAAAATATTTCCCTTTCAAGCTTTGGGGAGGTTGGCGCGCGATCGCAAAGAAGTTATCCTAAACTGGACTTTGCTGCAATTCGCGAACCAGTTGGTAGAACGGTTCCCAGTTGTCTTCGGTGGTGATGGCTTCCCAGACGGATTCAATCACTGGACGTAGCAAAACCGTTTTAGGATTATGCTGGCGCAGGCGCGTTGCAACTTGAGACAATTCCTCTGGAGAATAGGATTGTAACTGGCGATAGTAGAGATTTCGCCAGTTTTCCCAGGTGGTGCTTGGCCCAGCATTCGCCCAATTGGGAATTTGGGTAGCGTCTTCGCGCCAACTCGCATCAAAGACTTCGCTGAGGCGGATAAAAAACTCATGATATCCCAGTTGGGTATCCTTCAACAGATAAATCGTCTGTTCGAGTAAAGCTTCGGCGACGGCGGGAGGAACGCCTTCTAAGCCTAACTTCCGCATCATTAACTGCTGATAGGTTTGGAAGTAATGGCTGTCATATTGCGCTAAACCCGTTTCTAACTCCTGCTGGGGAACGACCAATTTTAGGGGAATTTGCAGCATTTCTAGGTTGAGGCGACAAATTTCCGGCTGGTTTCCGTAGCTGTAGCGTCCGTAATAGTCAAAATACGCGGCGGTGAACTGGGGGTTGTAGTTGGGGATAAAGGCGTAAGGGCCATAATCAAAGCTTTCCCCGGTAATCGACATATTATCGGTATTAAGGACGGCGTGGCAGAATCCTGCTGTCATCCACTGGGCGGCAAGTTCGGCGACTCTTAGCACTAATTCTGCATAAAACTGGGCGTAGAGTTCGGTGCAGTCTGAACCTTTTTTGGATTGTGCGGCTAGCGGTGAGGCTAGGGTGGGGTAGTAAACTGCGATCGCGTGGTCTAAGAGTTTTTTGATTAAATCGGAACGCTGGAAGTAATAGAGGCGTTCAAAGGTGCCAAAGCGGATGTGAGAACGGCTAAACCGAACCATGACGCAGGAACGGGTGGGGGAAGGTTCGTCGCCGCGCCAAAGTTGTTCGCCGGTTTCGACGACGCTTAGACAGCGGGAGGTTTTCACCCCAAGTTGATGTAAGGCTTCGGCGGCTAAAACTTCGCGAACGCCGCCTTTGAGGGTCAGTCTACCATCGGCGGTGCGAGAATAGGGGGTTCTACCCGATCCTTTGGTGCCAAAGTCATAGAGTTCGCCGTCTACTCCTCGAACTTGTCCGAACAGAAAGCCGCGTCCATCTCCTAAATGAGGGTTATATTCACCAAATTGATAGCCGTGGTAGCGTAAGGCAAGGAAGGAACGGGGGACTTCAAATTTCCCAAAGGTTTGAATGAAGTGTTCGTCGGTGACACTTTTGGGATCGAGTCCAATTTTAAGTAAGAGTGGGTCGTTACGCCAGCGGAGAATATGTTGGGGAAATTCTGCGGGTGCAACTAGATCGTAGTAATCTTCGCCTAATTCTTCAAGGGCGGGTTCGTAATTCAGGTCGATGAAGGGGTTGGGAGTCATCAAGGGGAGGTTTGGAGGGATGGGTTCTCCTTAATTTTAATCAATAGGGGCGATCGCCATCGCGAGCCAACCGGAAGTGAGTTCCGAGTTCCGAGTTCCGAGTTCCGAGTGGAGAAGAAGTTGTTATAGCTGTACTTAGTAAGGTTAGGACAGAGTGAACTGCTTAAAGGATGAGACTCACTCGGTTTTAACTCAGCACTCAGCACTTTACACTCAGCACTAAGAGAAGCACTCAGCACTTTGCTATACCACGAAAAAAGGTGGGGGGTTCCCACCTGATCCATCACTAACCTACCTGAGAAACAAAGTTTGACTCGCCAGGTAAAACCTAGTAACAAGTCAAATTCTTTGTATAGCAATCTAAACAGCTGGTGTGTCTTTGTGATGTCACAGGTGTGATAATTTTATGAATCTTCGGTTTTACCGATGCGACGCAGGTTGAGAATATCGCTCATTTTGCGAATTTGAGCAAAGACTTGTTCGAGTTGACGGCGATCGCGAATATCAATCCCTAGATCGATAATCGCAGGTTTCCCCGGACAAGTCTTGACTTGCACGTTCCGCACGTTAATGCTGTTATCGCTCAAGCGCAATAGAATATCTTTGAGGACGCCAACCCGGTCAATGGCTTCAATCTGCACTTGGACGGTATAGGTTTGGGGACGGCTTTCTTCACTGGTGGCTGAGTTCCAGCTAACCGGGACAAGGCGATCGCCCTCAACATTATCTACATTAACGCAGCCTTGACGGTGAATAGAAATGCCCCGGCTTCCCCGCGTCACTACTCCAATAATCGGTTCCCCAGGAATGGGCGTACAACATCCGGCAATATGATACAGTAGCCCTTCAACCCCCACAATCGGCGATTTACTTTGAGGGATCGGAGAGGGGGCCGGCGAGGGAAGCATGGTTGAGATAATCGTACAAGCATCCTCGCGATCGACCGCCGGAGTAATGGGTTGTTTGGCTTTAATGGCTTCTCGCAGGCGGTTAACTACGAGATTTAGCGTGACTTCGCCATATCCCAACGCCGCCAGCAAGTCTTCAACGCCGTGATAGTTGCAGCGTTCGGCGGTGGCTAACATGGGTTCGGACTTCAGTAAAGCCTCAAAACCATTTTTCCCTAACTCCTTCTCTAGCAATTCTCGACCCCGCATCACGTTTTCTTCTCGGTGCGATCGCTTGTACCATTGGCGAATCCGGTTTCTCGCCCCGGTCGTCACCGCAAAGTTCAGCCAGTCTAAGCTAGGGTGAGAATTCTTTTGGGTGATAATCTCCACAATATCGCCATTTTTCAACAGCGTATCGAGCGGGATCATCTTACCATTCACCTTTGCACCCGCACAGTGATTCCCCACTTCCGTATGGATGCGGTAGGCAAAATCCACAGGCGTTGCACCGCGATTCAGCGATAGCACGTCACCTTGTGGTGTAAATACGTATACATCGTCTTCAAATAAGTTATCTTTTATACTCTCTAAATATTCTTGAGCGTCTTTTAAGTCGCTTTGCCACTCTAAAAGTTGTCTTAACCAAGTAAACTTTTCATCCGAATTGGTCAGCGAGGCATTACTCGATCCCGTTTCCTTATACTTCCAATGCGCCGCGATCCCATATTCGGCAACATGGTGCATTTCCCAAGTCCGAATCTGAAATTCAATCGGACGACCCGTATGGCCAATCACGCCCGTATGCAAAGATTGATAGCGATTGGGCTTCGGTAAACCAATGTAATCTTTGAAACGTCCGGGAATGGGGCGAAACGCATCGTGAACAACTGCTAAAGCGCGGTAACACTCGTCATTACATTGCACAATAATCCGCACCGCCGCAATATCAAAGATTTCGTGAAATTCTTTCTGCTGGCGCTGCATTTTCTGATAAATGCCATAGAGATGCTTAGGGCGGCCTTTAATTTCAAATTCGCGCACGCCAATTTGTTCGAGGCGCTGTCCTAACATTTCAATCACCCCAGACAGGCGCGCCTCTCGGTTCACCCGTTTTTCGGCGATTAGTTCTTGAATTTGGCGATATTGTTCGGGTTCAAGATATTTAAAGGCTAAATCTTCCAATTCCCACTTAAACCGACCAATTCCCAGGCGGTTCGCCAAGGGCGCAAAGATTTCGCGCGTCTCTAGAGCGATCGCTCTTTGCTTCTCCGGACTCATATATTCTAGCGTCCGCATATTGTGGAGGCGATCGGCCAGCTTCACCACAATCACGCGAATATCCTTCGCCATCGCCAAAAACATCCGGCGAAAATTTTCCGCTTGGCGTTCGGTTTTGCTGGAAAAGGTAAATTTCGATAGCTTCGTTACCCCTTCCACCAAATGGCGAACCTCAGTCCCAAAGCGCTGTTCAATCTCCTCTGGGGTGACATCAGTATCTTCTACCACATCATGGAGAAACCCGGCGGCGATCATTGGCGCGCTTCCGCCTAACTCGCGCAGCAGTCCCGCAACCGCTACTGGATGGGAAATATAGGGTTCTCCCGATTTACGATATTGACCGCGATGCAACTGGTAGGCGAATTCAAAGGCTTGGCGGATCAAATCGCCATCGCGTGGCGCTTCCCTGGGTGAATCGCGTTCTTGGCGTTCAACTTCGGTTTTCTCCACAATGGAGGAGGTGGCTAGACAGTCCTGAAGCCAGTCAGGAACGGTACATTCATAAGTTGCTGTTAGAACCATTGTGATTTTGCGATAGATAGGGGAATAAAGATGAATAGTTATAGGGCTTGCTCATTTTCCGCAAGCCTCTAGATTAAGCGCCAGTTTAAAAAAGCTAGTCCTTAATGGCACATACTTGGCTGTATAGACCCCCCAAGGAGATGTCTATACTCGCTTCGGGCGCTTGTATGCTGAATCCATTAATCCTCTACTTGTATGATACAAATAAACTTCTAAGCATTAAAAGAGAATTGAGAAATTATACGCGATTGTGTTGCCTTTTACTCACCGTCAAAACCTGCAACAATTCCAGCAAGCCTTAACGGACTTGCAGCACCAGACTGCTTCAACCGAACTCAATCCCGCACAGCTACGAGAAAGCGTGCAAACCCTACAAGCTTTATTTCAACAGCAGATTTCTCCTCTTCTAGCTGAGGAGGGAGAAGCCGCGATCGCGCCTCGCGTTTCCTCGATATTAACTGAAATTCACAAGCAACTACAGTTACTCGCAATGGATGTTACCTTTTTGCAAGTCTCTCGCCAGTCTGCAACCGGACAGCAACGCCTCACTCAAATGCGCGATCGCATTGCAACTATTCTGCGTTATTGCGAGCCTCTTGTGAGTGCTGAGTAGAAAGTGCTGAGTGCTGAGTGGGGAAAGAGTGCTGAGTGCTGAGTGGGAAGTGAGTTCCGAGAAGGATAGGAAAGAGTGAGTGCTGGGGAGAAGACTGGGCTTCGCGATCGCGCAGAGAGCATATTAAGCTATTCTCAGAGTTAATCTCAAAAACCTATATTCCCCAATTCCCCCCAACTCCCAACTCCCAACCCCTAACTCCTTCTTAATCTTCCCATGACTGATTTGTTTCGCGTTGAGAATCTGCGAGTTGCTTATCCTCATACTAGCCCGTCTGTTGAATGGGCTGTAGATGACGTTTCCTTTACCTTGAAGGCGGGGGAACGCATGGGGTTAGTGGGGGAGTCCGGTTGCGGGAAATCGACCCTTGGGCGGGCTGCTATGCGCCTGTTACCGCCAACAACGCAGATTGAGGGGAAGGTTTGGTTTCAAGGTCAATCGGTTTTTGAGTTAAATCCAACCGAGTTACGCAAATTTCGCGGGGAAGCCGTAGCGTTGGTGTTTCAAGACCCCATGACGCGCCTCGATCCGTTAATGACCATTGGCGATCATTGTATTGAAACCTTAAGAGCGCATCAACCGGAACTTTCCAAACAGCAAGCGAAAGAGATTGCACTTTCTACCTTAGAGGCAGTTAAGATCCCTGCTGCGCGATGGTCGCAGTATCCCCATGAGTTTAGCGGCGGGATGCGTCAACGGGTAGCGATCGCGCTGGCTTTATTACTCAATCCTAAACTGATCGTTGCCGATGAACCCACGACTAGCTTAGATGTCACCGTCGCCGCCCAAATTTTGCAGGAACTCACCCGCCTGTGTCGAGAACGAGAAATGGGGCTACTGGTGATTTCCCATGATTTAGCGATGATTGGCGAATATTGCGACAAAATTGGCGTGATGTACAACGGTCGCCTGGTGGAGTTGGGCGAAACTGAGGAAATTTTCCGCCAACCGCAACACGAGTATACGCGATCGCTCTTAAAAGCCGCCCTGCATATTCAAGCCACCCCCGATGCGGATACCCCCCCGCAACTGCTTGAGAAAATAGAACCCCTTCTGCGCGTCACCGAACTCAAACAACACTACACCCTAGAAGGGAGTTTGATTCAACAACTCTTTCGCAAAGAGACACCCGCGATTAAAGCCGTTGATGGCGTTACCTTAGAACTTTATCCTGGGGAAATCTTTGGCTTAGTCGGAGAATCCGGTTGTGGCAAAAGTACCCTATCGCGCACCTTGTTGCAACTGATTCGTCCCACTAGCGGTACGGTGGAATTTTTGGGGCAAAATTTAACCCACGCCAACCGCAAAACCCTGCGAGAATTTCGCCGCCAGATGCAAATGGTGTTTCAAGACCCCCACGCCTGCTTGAATCCCTTAATGACGATTGGAGAAAGTATCGCCGATCCGTTGTTAATTCACAAACTGGCAAATCCCAAAGAAGCAAAAGTGCAAGTGCTGCAAATGCTAGAACGGGTTGGCCTCTCTCCAGCGACCGGGTATTATGAGCGCTATCCTGGCGAGTTGTCTGGGGGACAACAACAGCGAGTGGCGATCGCCAGAGCTTTAATTACCCGCCCAAAACTGCTAATCTGTGACGAACCCGTCAGTATGCTAGACGCCAGCGTCCAAGCCCAAGTGCTAGACCTGATGTTAGAACTCAAGCGCGATTTCGATCTAACCTATTTATTTATTACCCACGATCTTTGGTTAGCCCGCTTTTTGTGCGATCGCATCGCCGTCATGAACGCTGGCAAAATCGTCGAAATAGGCATCACCCAAGACATTTTCAACCAACCTCAACACCCCTACACGCAAACCCTCCTCAGTTCCGCCCCCCTGTTGGCGAGAACGCCCTAGGGGAAAAGAGGGAATTGGGAGTTGGGAGTTAGGAGTTGGGGAAAAGAGGAGATGGACGGAAGAAGGTTGAGTAGGTTGGGTCAGTTGACCCAACTCCGATAGAGTTTTGATAGGCAAGCGCGATCGCGCTATCGATTCTACAAGAGCCTAAAATTTAAGATATTAAGAGCTATTCTCCGAGTTGATCTCCCCACCATCTTCCCCATTCAGAACACCGCTACGCGGAAGCAAGCTACGGAACTTTGCACTCTTTCCCCCCATCTCCCCACCTCCCCATCCCCCCATCCTCTTCTTACCCACTCAGCACACTGCTACGCAGAAGCTAAAGCAACAGCACTTTCTACTCAGCACTCTTTCCCCCACTCGGAACTTGGAACTCGGAACTCGGAACTCGAAGAAAGATGTTAGCCTTAAACTCCTAACAACATTAAGTTGAAATAAAATTACCTAACGACTACTGACGCGATCGAATCGGAGAAATTGTAGATGCTTGCTGAATATCGGAAGCACGTAGCGGAACGGGCTTTATTAGGGATACCTCCGCTGCCTTTAAATGCCCAACAAACCACCGAACTGTGCGAACTGCTGAAAAATCCCCCAGCAGGTGAAGAAGAAGCACTGTTAGACTTATTACGCGATCGCATTCCGCCCGGTGTTGATGAAGCGGCATATATTAAAGCCGGATTTCTCAGCGCGATCGCCAAAGGTGAAATTCAATGTCCCCTGATTGTACCGCAAGGAGCCGTTTCGCTTCTGGGAACCATGATCGGCGGCTACAATGTGCAATCATTGGTCGAACTCCTCAAAACCCACGACTCTAACATCGCCTCAGCCGCCGCCACCGCCCTGAGTAAAACCACCCTCGTCTTTGATGCGTTTAACGACGTACTCGAACTTTCCGAAACCAACCCCTACGCCAAACAAGTCATCGACGCTTGGGCAAATGCGGCGTGGTTTATCGGGCGTTCTCAGCTTCCCAAACAAATTACCGTCACCGTCTTCAAAGTTCCCGGCGAAACCAACACCGACGACCTTTCTCCCGCCCCCCACGCCACCACCCGCCCAGATATTCCCCTGCACGCCCTGGCTATGCTAGAGTCGCGGATGCCAGGAGCCTTAGAAACCCTAGTCGAACTCAAACAAAAAGGGCATCCCGTCGCTTACGTTGGCGATGTCGTCGGAACGGGTTCTTCTCGGAAATCTGCCATCAACTCCGTCCTCTGGCACATTGGTCAAGATATCCCCTACGTCCCCAATAAACGCAGCGGCGGTTACATCCTCGGCGGTAAAATTGCCCCCATCTTCTTCAATACTGCTGAAGACTCTGGCGCGTTACCCATCGAATGCGATGTCACCCAGATGAACACCGGGGATATCATTACCCTCTATCCCTACGAGGGCAAAATCACCAACGAAAGTGGCGAAACCATTTCCACGTTCACCCTCAAACCCGAAACCATCTTAGATGAAGTCCGCGCCGGAGGACGCATCCCGTTGCTGATTGGTCGCAGCCTCACCGATAAAACCCGCCAAGCTTTGGGTTTAGAGGCTTCCACCCTATTCGCCCGTCCGACAACGCCCGAAGATACAGGTAAAGGCTTCACCCTAGCACAGAAAATGGTGGGGAAAGCCTGCGGTTTACCCGGCGTTCGCCCCGGAACATCCTGCGAACCGATGATGACCACAGTTGGATCGCAAGATACCACAGGCCCGATGACGCGCGACGAACTCAAAGAACTCGCCTGTCTCGGCTTCTCTGCGGATTTGGTCATGCAGAGTTTCTGCCATACAGCCGCTTATCCCAAACCCGTCGATATCAAAACCCACAAACAACTTCCCGATTTCTTTGCAACTCGTGGCGGCGTTGCTTTGCGCCCCGGCGATGGAATTATCCACTCCTGGTTAAACCGGATGTTGCTACCCGATACGGTAGGAACCGGCGGCGACTCCCACACCCGTTTCCCCTTGGGGATTTCTTTCCCCGCCGGATCGGGTTTAGTGGCGTTTGCGGCGGCTTTGGGCGCAATGCCTTTAGATATGCCGGAATCTGTTTTAGTCCGGTTTACGGGTAACTTGCAACCCGGTGTCACCCTGCGCGATATTGTTAATGCCATTCCCTGGGTGGCAATGCAGCAAGGGAAGCTAACTGTTGGCAAAGAGAATAAGCAAAACGTCTTCAACGGGCGGATTATGGAAATGGAAGGTTTGCCAGACTTGAAAGTCGAACAAGCCTTTGAGTTAACCGATGCCACAGCCGAACGTTCCTGCGCGGGTTGTACGATTAAACTGGGTACGGAAACGGTTTCTGAATATCTGCGTTCTAATGTCGCCTTGCTGAAAAATATGGTTGCCCGTGGCTACCAAGATGCACGAACCATTATGCGCCGAGTCGCCAAGATGGAAGAATGGCTGGCCAACCCCGTCCTGATGGCAGGCGATGCGGATGCTGAATATGCAGATATCCTAGAAATTGATTTGAATCAAATCAAAGAACCCATTGTTGCAGCCCCTAATGACCCCGACAATGTGAAACTGATGTCGGAATGTGCGGGCGACAAAATCGATGAGGTGTTTATCGGTTCCTGCATGACCAATATCGGCCATTATCGGGCGGCGGCGAAGATCCTAGAAGGGGCGGGTACGGTGAAGGGCCGCCTGTGGATTTGTCCGCCAACTCGGATGGATGAGAAGCAGTTACGCGAAGAAGGCGTTTATGGTATCTTTGCGGCGGCAGGTGCCAGAACGGAAATGCCCGGTTGTTCGCTGTGTATGGGCAACCAAGCCCGCGTTGAAGATGGGGCGACGGTGTTTTCTACCTCTACCCGTAACTTCAATAACCGCATGGGCAAAGATGCCAGGGTTTACCTCGGTTCTGCGGAACTGGCGGCGGTTTGTGCCCTTCTCGGTCGCATTCCCACGGTGGAAGAATACCTGGAAATTGTCAAACAGAAAGTCGATCCGTTTGCGGGCGATTTATATCGCTATCTCAACTTTGACCAAATTGCCGGGTTTGAAGATGAGGGGCGCGTTGTTCCTCTAGAAGAGATGCCTCGGATTGAGGATATTCTGGGAATGCCAACTCCAGCAAGCCGTTAGACTCTTACCGCGCATACACATTTGGTGTCTGAATCCCAAATTGAGGTGAGATCCCCCCTAAAAAAGCTACGGTGTATGCACATCTAGGGTAAGAACCCTAAATCTAATCGAGATCCCCCTAAATCCCCC